>DATFUG010000167.1:0-10549 GCA_035261025.1 Steroidobacteraceae bacterium
TTGCGGTGTGAGGGAACGTTGGTATTCGAGGGGATTCCTGGCGTTCCGTAGATCGCGGGGAAATTGGAACCGTTGGAACCGCTGATCCAGTACCAACTATTGGATGCGGGCGTGTATTTCCACAGATCGTTGACGTACCCCGATGCCGCAAGCGGGTTCTCAGTGACTGCATTCCCGCCAAAAAGCCAGAAATTCCCCGACTTGTCCGTCCATGTCGAAGCAAAGTCGCGACCGGAGGGCACGTCATCGTTCGTTGTACCGGGCGCATTGTAGACGCCGACAGGAACTTGACCGTTCGTCGGATCTATTCCCTGCATCCAGGTCCACACTCCGGTCTGGATATCAAATCGCCACATTTCGTTCAGGAGTCCGATGCCCTCTGGGCTCGACCCTCCAAAAATCCAGACGCTCGTACCGTTAGCCCAGCCCGAAGCGCCCAGGCGCTGGCCCGGATGGTTGGCAGCGTCGGGAACGCCCAGAGTTCCGTGTACAGATATCGAGCCCAGCGCGTTGCTGCCGCTGACCCAGGCCCACACGCCGGAAGAGGGGTCAAATCGCCAAAGATCGTTCATAAAACCTATCACGTTGGGAGTTGCTCCGAGTCCGCTCCCACCGAACAGCCACACTGCTCCGCTCGGATCCTTGGCGACGGTTGCAAAGGAGCGACCGCCAGGAATGTTGTTTACGGACGGCGTTGTGCCATAGGTGCCGGCGGGGTAGACGTCGCTCGCGCCGCTGACCCAGGTCCACATATCGGTTGAAGCGTTGTACATCCACAGATCGTTGAGCATGCCCTGCGCGCTTGCCCCGTAGCCTGTGCCCCCGAATAGCCAGAAATTGCCGCTCGCATCAATCCACGCTGCGGCTGCGGAGCGCGCCCCTGGCGCGTTCGCTTGGGCTTCCTGTCCGAGCGTTCCGTACACTCCAGGCGCGTTGACGCCAGTGGAGCCGCTCATCCATGTCCACATTCCGGTCGCAATGTTATAGCGCCACAGATCATTTCGAACTTCAGCGGCGAATTGAGTGTCCCCTCCGCCAAATAGCCAAAGATTGCCCACGGCGTCAGCGGCGTAGGCCGAAGGCACCCGCCCGCCCGGCGTATTGCCAGTCGCGGGCGTCAGTCGCGTACCGTAGACCGTCGCATCACCGGCGCTCTTCGAGCCACCGAGCCACGTCCACGGAATCAATGACGCATTGCAATTCAGCCGCAGTTCCAATGTGTCGATTCCCAGGATGCCAGTAGCTGTAGTAGTGCCATCCGGGAATGTGCATGTTTGCCCGACAGGCTGGGTCGGTACCGTGACCGCGTAGTCAGTGCCCGTCGCCAACAGTCCAAGATATTTGAGTTGATCGCGCTGAAGCGTCTGCAGCGCTCCTCCATTGAGGCTGACGCCGATGGATCCGACGCCATAGACATTCGCTCGAATCCACGTGCCAGCCACGAGCTGGAGGCTTACAACGACGTCCTTGTATACGACATTGGTGCCATCCGCCTTGCCAGTCGCGAATCGCAACGTGACGGAATAACTGCCTGGCACAACCAATGTCGACGCGGAAATGTCGACGGTTACGGGGCTTGCGGATTGGGCTGGCGCGCTAACCGTTAGCCAATCCGGGCGCGTTTGCCCAGGCAAAGTACCCACCACGACACCGTCGCCAACGAAATTGACGATGATCGATTGATGGAGCGGGTCGCCGCCGCTCACGCCGCTGAAAGTGACGGAAGACTGTGACACCGTGATTGAGTACGACGGCCCGTTGCTACTGCCGCCACCGCCCCCGCACGCGGTAGCTGCAAGGAACACTGTAACGAGCGCCGATCTAAGCCAGATCGTTGGATCGAACATGCCGTCCCCCTTCAAGTGCAGGCTTGTGCCGATTGACCGGCGATTCCACGGGTCGACGAAGCGTAGTGCACCATGGTACACAGACTTGCAACTCAGAAAGCATGCCCTGGCAACTGCCCACGAATCGTGCGTGGCGCCAACCGATGGATTGTCACCGATGTAGATTCGCGCGCCCGGACGGATTCGAACCGCCGTCCACCTGGTTCGAAGGCACGCATCGACAGCTATGGGTCTTTAATAATCAACCACTTGCAGCGCTTGCCAGTCGTCTATACAGCCTAAGTAAGACACGTTTGTGGCACACGCAGTTTGAACCAGGCGCATCCGTCGCCGATCCAGATTGCTGCGTGACCGAATGAACGCAATCGGCCGAAGCAATCATTGATCGTTGAGGAGATCCGACTGCTATGCCCGAATGGAGTCGCTCGAATCATGCGGTACGCCGTTCAAGAAACTGTGCGCAAAGCAACAGTGCCGTACGAGTCCATCAGTGCGAGTGCCCGACCGGCGCACGATTAATGTAGGAGCGATGCTCGATTACCAGACACCAATCGGAATAGTCCGAATCCACATTGACTACTGCGTAGTTTCGGCTGTAGCCGCTGCTTCAGCTTGCTGCGCAAAATGTTCCAGAACGCGCACCTTATTGGCATGAATGGCCCACTTCGCCATGGGAAGCCAATAGAAACCCGGATTGAGATCAAGTTCATGGCGCGTTGCCAATGACAGCAGCGTGTGACCGTCGACTAACTTTGTGATGGTGAATCGAGCATCCAACGTCCGAAAATAGCCGTTCACGTGAGGTGCGTTCACATTTTGATAGGGACTGAGTTCGCGCATGGTGGGTGGATCGCTCAGCACGATGAATGACAGATGCTTGGCAGGATCCCATTCCGTCACCCGCTCATAGGCGACGCCGGTAGAGAAGACACCTTTTCGAATCGCCCCAACACCGCTACCGTGAATACTGCCACTCATCGGATACGCCAAGCCCCAACGAAAGGGTGCTGCTGGCGGGGCGGGTATCGGTCCCATATGTACGATGGCATCCCACACGTCTCGATCGGAGGCGGCGACTTCAATACTTTCAACGCTTTCAAACGCGAACTTGGGCGGCGCGATGAAATCCGCGGCGAAGAACATTGGCAATGCGACAATACTCATTGCCGCGCGACCCGGCACCCTGCCAGGACTTTTCAGGGCAATCATGCGGCCGACAAGCCCTCCGAGCCATGCCATCGCTGCGATTAACGGTGCGGCCATGACGAGGCAAACTATTCCTTCAACGGCGATTGCCAAGAGACCAACACCACCCAGGAAGCAGGCCCCCAACACAAGCCGCGCAGTAGCTTTGTACCCTATGTCGGAACGTCGATTCCCAATGTATCCCGTGACACAACCAACGAAGAAGGGCGAAGCGAGGAACAGTCCGAGACCGTACGTACGAAACACCAGCGTACTAACGACCTCCAACACCACTGTGATAATGAATCCCGCAATCAAGCCCTTGAGGGCGACCTCCAGGGACACCCGATTACTGGAAACCGGAACCGCGTCCCCCTCGCGGGTCGGCGACCAGCCCAGCCAGCATATGGTGGGAATTTGAATGACCGGGACGATGGTGAGACACGCGAGTAGCAATGACCGATTCGTTGCTCTCGCACGGCGAATCGCCAACGCCAGAAGGAGCCAAGATACCGCGATGTCAAAGATCGCGATTAGCATCAGCATCCAATGGTCAGACTTCCAGCTGGGCTCAAACCATAACGTTAGCCCCGCAATTGGAATGGCGAACGTGAAATTCCAGAAACCCAATACCGCGTGGTCGTGAGCAGCGTATACCAGACCTTGAACGAGGTATTGCACAAACAGAAGAACCATGGAAGTCACGAGATAGGGAGCCCGTGCAATGGTTCCTTGGAAACCAAATGGGGATTTCATGCGCGGCGCTGCCTAAGCCTTCTGCTCTCTCGCTTTAGCGGACGGGATACAGGGCAGACTTCCTGTACGTAGCCATTGAGCACGTTTACCAGGTTCTCACGCACCAGGCTGTAATGAACAAACTGTCCGCGTTTGTCTCCGTGAATCAGGCCGGCGCTCTGCAGAATTGCGAGGTGCCTTGATATTGCGGGCTTCGACATTTCAAAACGCGCCGCAATCTCGCCAGCCGTCAATTCTGCATCTGAGAGGTAAGCCAGGATCTTTCGACGCGGCGTCGACGCCAGGGCCTCGAATACTTTGTTCATGTCGGAGTTATATAATTAACTAAGCCGTTAAGTATACCCGCGCGCGAAGCCCTGTCAATTTTTGTATCCGAACCCAAAGTCGGTTCTCCGCCATTTTGTCTTACGGCGCGCGAGAAGCCGCCGAGTGAATGAGATGGTTCCGCGCTCGGGGCAGTCTTCTCAGCGAGCACGATGGCGGCACGACCGTGCCTTGAAGTTGCCAGGGGTGGGTCTATTCGTCGGGTATACCAGATCTTGTCGTCCCTGGGCCGACGAGGTCAGGATGCCCGGGGTCCAGTCAGGGTTGCAATGCAGTGCGGCAATTGGTTCGAGCGGTTGCTTCGGGCCGATCTGAGGCGTTGACCAGCGGCGCGTCTTGAACTACGGGGCAGGCATCGCCTGTCCCACCGTCAGCTTGTCGGGCTATCCCGCACCATGCAGTCATTGTCGACGAGAATGCTTTCAGTCGCCCAATATCGTTATTGGGCGGAATACGCAGTTTAAGGGATCGAGGACTACCGTACATGCACCACTGATCGCATAATGCACGCAATCGCCTCGCCAGGTCAGAAGACGTGGTGAATGCTCGCCGCCCGCCTAGTCCGTCGTCCCCTTCACCCGCCCCGGGGCTCCCGATGAAATTTCTGAAGGGGTGCCTTTTGCGTGCCATGCCCTGCCTCGCCCTCGTCTGGGCGCTTTCCGCTGCCTCCGCCAGCGCGGCCACAAGCCCAAAAATAGAACTCTTCTCGCCAGAGGGCACGGCGCGGCAGGTGCGGCAGGTGGTGGCTAGGTTTAGTGCGCCTATGGTGGCAGTGGGTGATCCGCGCCTGCCAGATCCCTTCGACGTTTCCTGTCCGGCATCGGGCCGCGGACGGTGGGCCGATGCCACGAACTGGGCCTATGACTTCGACGAGGATCTTGATGCCGGTGTCTCCTGCCGGTTCAACTTGAAACCCGGCCTGAAGGCGCTGGACGGTTCCTCATTGGTGGGCATGCGCGATTTCCGCTTCAACACTGGAGGTCCCGCCATCGTCGCTTCGCTACCCAGGGAAGGCTGGTCGGAGATTGACGAAGAGCAGATCTTCATCCTGCATTTGGACGCCCCAGCCACGCCCATCTCAATTGAGACGAACGCCTACTGCGCCGTGGACGGCATAGAGGAGCGCATTCCGGTTAGAGTGCTTACGGGGGCGGAACGTACGGCCGTTCTTGCCCAGCGCAAGGCGCTCGGCTACGACTACATGCAGCTCCTGTGGAAGAGCGGCGCCACGACCGATGTCCGCGTGCGCAACCGGTCGATGGAAAAGCGCGACGAAGTCATCTCCGTTGTCCGCTGCCAGCGCAGGCTCCCACCTGCGACAAAGGTGTTGTTGCAGTGGTCTGCCGGCATTGCAACGGCAAGCGGCATCCGCACGGAATCCGATCAACAGCTCGCATTCCGCGTTCGGTCGGCGTTCATCGCACAGGTCGAGTGCACGCGCACCAATCCGCGCGCCGGGTGCATGCCGATGCTCCCCATCGCCGTGAACTTCACGGCACCGGTACCCATGGCGCAGGCGCTCGCCATTCGGCTGCGAACGCCACGCGGAGCTCTCCTGTCTCCGGTCCTGAAAGTAAGCGCCCAGGCACCCGTGATCGCCAGCGTGACATTTCCTGGGCCGTTTCAGGAATCGAGCAAGCTGACCGTAATCCTCCCCAAGGGACTCGTGGACGACTCCGGGCGCACGCTGGAAAACGTGAGCCGGTTCCCCCTCGATATCCGGGTTGACGCGTACCCGCCGCTGGTCAAATTCTCGGGCACCTTTGGCATCCTGGAATTGCGTGAAGGAGGAGTGCTGCCCGTCACGCTCAGGAATGTCGAGGCGAGTCTCCCGGGCCATACCGTATCGATGGAAGGCAAGGTACTGCGGCTGGACGCTGACGCTGGAACGATCGCCGAGTGGTTGCGACGCGTGCACAAGGCGGAAGGGCCCAGTGGCTACGTGAGGAAGGTTGATCCAGCCAAAAAGGACGGCGAGTCACCCAAGTCCAAGATCGAGGATCAGGAAGAAGCCACCGCCTACGGCCAACCTGAGCGGGAGTGGGTCGACACGACCGGTACCACCTCTGTCTTCAACTCAAATGAAGCGACCGCGTCCTTTACGCTCACCCGATCTCTTACGAAAAAAGACGAGGAGATCGTCGGCATCCCACTCAAGAAGCCGGGCTTCTATGTGATCGAGGTTGCAAGTTCCCTGCTGGGTGCAAGCCTGCTCGAGTCCACGCACGTGCGCTATGTGTCCACGGCGGCACTGGTCACCGACATGGCGGTGCACTTGAAGTGGGGCCGGGAGAGCTCCCTGGTGTGGGTGACGCGGCTTAGCGACGGCACGCCGGTCCACAATGCTTCGGTGCAGATCAGTAGCGCCTGCGATGGGCATGGACTTTGGAGTGGCACGACCGATTCCCACGGCATCGCCACGGTGCAGCAAGAGCTGGGCGCCCCCAACTATTTCGAGGCTTGCCCCTGGTCGCAGCCGCTGATCGTTCTCGCGCGCAAGGGTGAGGATTTCAGCTTCACCGAGTCCACCTGGATGGACGGAATTCGCCCCTACGACTTCAGCGTTCCGGTGGGTTCGGAAAGGTCTGCGGACATCTATCACTCCGTCCTCGATCGCTCGCTGTTCCGGCCGGGCGAAACGGTGTACATGAAGCACTTCATGCGCCGACACACTTCAGGTGGCATCGCGG
This sequence comes from Steroidobacteraceae bacterium, assembly GCA_035261025.1. GTDB lineage: Bacteria > Pseudomonadota > Gammaproteobacteria > Steroidobacterales > Steroidobacteraceae > FEN-1191. Next base: position 6,803 of record DATFUG010000167.1, read on the forward strand.
TGCTCAAGGACTTCGAACACACGGACAATGTGGAAATCCACCATGGGGGGAGCGGTCAGAAGTACACGATCCCGGTGACGTTCGACAACGACGGCACCGGCACCAACTCCTGGAAGATTCCGTCTGAAGCCCGGCTCGGCGACTACTCCATTACGATTGACGATCACCCGAGTGGAACATTCAAGATCGAGGAATTCAGGCTGCCGACCATGCGAGGGAGCATCACTGGCCCTCCCCGTCAGCAGGTTTCCCCGCGATCCATAACCTTTGACTTGCACGTGGCCTACCTTTCGGGTGGCGGCGCTGGTGGCCTACCCGTCAAGGTCAGGACACTGACCGAAGCAAGTGAAGCGACTTACCCTGGCTACGACGATTACACCTTTGGTGGAAAGCGCGTCGTGGAGGGCGTCACCACCAGCAGCAATGGCCCCGCGGACTTCGACTTCGAGGCAACACAGGAGAGCCAGGCGGCCAAGGCCCAGACCATTCCACTGACGCTCGACGCCAACGGCTCAGGCCAGGTGACCATCGACAAACTGCCGATGCTCGACGGTCCCGCTCGCCTGACTGCAGAACTCGAATATGCCGACGGCAATGGGGAAACCATGACCAGCGTAGGATACGCACGGCTCATGCCTTCGCAGTTGAGCCTTGGCATCAAGACCGATAGCTGGGCGGGAAGCCCCGGCCAGATGCGCTTCCGTGTCGTCGCGCTCGATCTCGATGGTAAGCCCAAGGCCCGGCATGCCGTCTCGGTCTCGCTCTACCAGTCGAGCGACTACTCCTACCGCAAGCGAATGCTGGGCGGCTTCTATACCTACGAGACCACGAACGAGACGCGAAAACTCAAGGTTGACTGCTCCGGCAAGACCAACGAGCAGGGACTCCTGCTCTGCGAGGTGGCTCCTGGTGTATCGGGTCAAGTACTGGTCCGCGCTGAGACGCGCGACGCGCAGGGCGCCATCGCAGGCGCCACATCGTCGATGTGGGTGCTCGGAAAGGACGAATGGTGGTTCGGCGGCACAAGCGGCGACCGCATGGATGTGTTGCCCGAAAAGAAGGAGTACGAGAGTGGTGAGATCGCGCGCTTCCAAGTGCGGATGCCCTTCCGAGAGGCAACTGCGCTGGTCACAATCGAGCGCGAGGGCGTGCTGCAAAGCTTCGTCACTGAACTGAGGGGCGCTGCGCCGGTCATCGAAGTTCCAATCGAGCCCCAGTACTCCCCCAACGCCTTTGTGTCAGTACTCGCCGTGCGCGGCCGCATTCGTCATGTCGACAGTGGCGCCAAGGTAAAGCGCTCCAACGAAGTGACCGCACTGGTGGATCTCACCAAGCCCGCGTATCGCCTTGGCCTGGCGCAGATCAAGGTGGGGTGGAAGCCGCATCGGCTTGACGTACTGGTCCATGCTGACCAGAAAACCTACAATGTGCGGCAGCATGCATTGGTAAAGATCCATGTGACCCCGGCCAGCGGCCTTCCGCTGCCCGAAGGCACGGAGGTCGCCGTCGCTGCGGTTGACGAGGCGCTGCTGGACCTGTCGCCCAACCACAGCTGGGACCTGCTCACCGCCATGATGAATCCACGCGGCCTGGAGGTCTGGACCTCGACCTCACAGATGCAGGTCGTGGGCAAACGACATTACGGTCGCAAAGCTGTTCCTCAGGGCGGCGGCGGCGGTCGTGAGGGCAACCAGGCGCGCGAACTCTTTGAGAGCCTGCTGTACTGGAAGGCCCGAGTTCCCATCGACGCAAATGGGGACGCGTCGGTCGAAGTCCCACTTAACGACTCGCTGACCTCCTTCAGGATCGTGGCGGTCGCGCACAACAGGGGGCAACTCTACGGAACGGGCTCGACAACGATCGTATCAACACAGGAACTGATGCTGATGTCCGGACTGCCCCCACTGCTCCGCGAGGGCGATCGGTTTGAGGCCACCTTTACCGTGCGCAATGCGACCGACCACACGCTTCAGGTACACGCGGCCGCGACAAGCAAGGCGCTGCATGACGCATTGCCGCCGATCGACACGGAAGTGCCAGGCGGGCACGCGGTTGACATCCACTGGCCGGTGACGGTTCCAATTGGCGTCTCGCAGCTCGACTGGAGTGTCTCGGCTTCCGCTAACCAGGGATCCGCAGTGGACCACCTCAAGGTCAGCGAGCAGGTCGTTGCCGCGTACCCGGTGCGCACGTATCAAGCAACGATCACGCAACTGGCGGGCCCGCTGTCCATGCCCGTCGAGCGCCCCCGCAAGGCGATCGCGGGCCGCGGTGGGCTTTACGTTACGCTCCAGGCACACCTCGCCGACAGCATGCAGGCGGTGCGCGAGTACATGAGCCGCTACCCGTACATCTGTTTCGAGCAGCTGGCCTCGCGCGCCGTGGTCCTGCGCTCGCACGGGGACTGGGATTCGCTCATGAGAAGGCTGCCGGCCTACCTCGACGGGGACGGGCTTATCAAGTACTTCCCCGTGGACTGGTTGCAGGGCGACGACAGCCTGACCGCCTACATTTTGGCGATTTCCGACGAGTCGGGCTATGCGGTGCCCGAAGCGGAGCGCAAGAAGATGCTCGACGCACTCACCCGCTTCGTGGCGGGTAAGCTCTCACGCGACTCGGCGTTGCCCACGGCCGACCTCAGCTACCGCAAACTGACGGCCATCGAGGCCTTGTCGCGCCATGGAGCAGCCGACGCCCACATGCTCGACAGCCTGCCGGTAGACGCGAACCTCCTGCCCACCTCGGGACTGCTCGATTGGATGGGAATACTCGAACGTGTCCAGGGCATTTCCGATGCCGACGCGAAGGCCTCGCAGGTCGGTGCGCTGTTGCGCGCTCGAGTGAATTTTCAGGGTACCACGATGGGTTTCTCAACGGAGCGCAGTGATGCGCTCTGGTGGCTGATGATCTCGGCGGACTCAAACGCCAACCGGATGTTGCTGGCGGTGATGTCGGAACCCAAGTGGAAGGAAGACATGCCACGCCTCGTACGCGGCAGCCTCGGGCGTCAGCAGTCTGGCCATTGGAACACGACTGTCGCCAACGCTTGGGGCGTGCTCGCCATGGAGAAGTTCTCAGCGTCGTTCGAATCGACACCCGTCTCCGGCAAGACATCACTGCAATACGGCCCGCAGCAGCGAACCGTGAGCTGGCCCTCCGCCGAACCCTTCCAAGTTGTCGACCTCCCGTGGCAATCCGGGCCCGGAGCGCTCAAAGTCACCCACGAGGGACAGGGCCGACCCTGGGTGTTGGTGCGCGCGACCGCCGCACTTCCGTTGGAGAAGCCCCTTTTTACCGGCTTCAAGGTCGAGCGGACAGTTACCCCCATAGAACAACAGCACGCCGGCACCTGGTCGCGCGGTGATGTGGCACGCATACACCTGGAGCTCGATGCACAGTCGGACATGAGCTGGGTGGTTGTGGACGACCCCGTGCCTGCCGGATCTACCGTGCTCGGCAGCGGCATCGGCGGTCAATCCGCGCTGGTGCAACGAGGTGATCGGCGCACGGGCTGGGGGTGGATCGCCTTCGAAGAGCGTCGGTTCGATGCCTACCGGGCCTACTACCGCTTCGTGCCAAAGGGCCACTGGACGGTCGAATATACGGCTCGGCTAAACAATCCGGGCATCTTCAACCTTCCGGCCACGCGGGTGGAAGCCATGTACGCGCCGGAGATGTTCGGCGAACTGCCAAACCCGCCGTTGACCATCCAACCTGCGGTGGCTGCGCCGTGAACCCGCATTTGGT
>DATFUG010000168.1:0-3230 GCA_035261025.1 Steroidobacteraceae bacterium
CATTGGGCTCCTTCGGGATCGAGGACACCTGGGTATCGCGCTCGGCGATATGGACGACGCGCACGTCGAGGCGCCGCGCCAGATCCGCCCAGTCCTCGCGCGAGTGCATCTTGCCCGCGTCCACCTTCAGGTCGGCGGCGAGATTGACCACGGCCTGCTTGACCAGGTGCGAGACCAGGCCCGGATTGGCGCCGTGGGTGAGCACGGCCGTGGGCTGGCGCTGTCCGGTGCCGCGCAGAGCCAGAGCCTCCTCACGCAGGGCATAGTTGGTGCGCTTGGCGATCGGCGTGGCCGGATCGGTGTAGCCACCGGGCCAGGGCTCGATGCAGGTGTCGAGGTACATCGCACCCTTCTCCCAGGCCAGGCGAATCAGGGCGAGGGTGGAGACGTCCACCGACACGTTGAGGATGAAATCCCCACGCCCGACCAGCGGATCGAGCACCCGGCGCAGGTTTTCGCGCGTCAGCCGCTCCTGGACGAAGCGGATGCCGAAGCCGGCGGCCTCCTCCTGCCCCTGTTCCTCGGCCGTGACGATGGTGATGCGCGAGGGCGGGCAGCCGATATGACGCAGGATCAGCGGCAGGACGCCCTGGCCGATGGCCCCGAAGCCGATGACGATGATGCGGCCTGGAAAATCGCTGAAGTGCAACGGCTGGGTCATGATGCGATCCGTAGTTGACGCCCTGCCGGCGTCGGCGCTGGAGGTTACCAATGGCGCGACGGCGGCGCCACACGGGCCGTCGGCCCGCACGCCCCTTGAGGCCTCAGGGCAGGTCCGGCGCGATGGCGGCCACGCGTTGCAGCCAGCGGCCGAGCGCCGGGTAATTGGTGTCGACGGGCAGGAAGCGCGCCGCCAGTTCACTCGCGCCGGGCTTGGCGAGCGCCCGCAGCAGCAGCCGGATATCCGGATAGATCACCATGTCGGCGGCAGAGATGCTCTCGCCGACGACCCAGTCGGACTGCGCCAGGCGCCGCTCGATGGTGCGCGCCTCGCTGGCGACACAGCGCATGGCATCGGACATCGCCTCGGCCAGGCTTGCATCCGGCGCCGACTCCCGCCCATACAGGAAGTGGGCCACGAGCTGCATCAGGCTCGGTTCGGCGTAGGCCTGGTATTCACAGACCACCCGCATGATCACGCCGCCTTCCTCCGCATTGCGCCCGAATAGGGGCGGCTCCGGATACTTGCGGTCGAGGAAGTAGAGGATGGCGACTGACTCGAACACCACGTAGTCGCTGTCGCGCAGTACGGGGAGGCGGCCGCGCGGATTCATGGCCAGCATCTGCGGCGCCTGGTGCTCCTGCTGATCGAACTTGAGCAGGTGACTGCGGTATTCCAGGCCCTTGTGTTTCAGCGCCAGCAGCACGCGCCAGCAATAGGTACTGCCGCTCCCCCAATAAAGATCGATTGCCATGGTTTTTGAACTCTGGCGCGGATTGTAGCGCCTGGCCGCCTGCCGGGGAGAATTTGCCGCCGCCATTTGCTATGGTGCCGCCCGGACCAAGAGCGAGCACGAGGCGGAGAGCGGATGGGACCACAATTTGCGGCGCCACGCCGCGGCAACGGCGGCTGGGACGTCGCCGACGCGCTGGAACTCTACAACGTACCCGCCTGGGGTTCAGGCTACTTCACGATCAACGAAGCGGGCAACGTAGTGGTGCGTCCGGATACCACGGCCGCTCACGAGATCGACCTGCTGGAAGTGGTGCAGGGTCTGCAGGCGCGTGACCTGGCGGCGCCGGTGGTGGTGCGATTCTCCGACATCCTCGCGCACCGGCTCCGCCACCTGCACGATGCCTTCGCGCGCGCCATCGTCGAGAACGACTACCGCAATCGCTACGCCGCGGTGTTCCCGATCAAGGTCAACCAGCAGCGCCTGGTGGTCGACGAGGTGTACCGCTACGGCAAGGAATTCGGGTTCGGCCTCGAGGTGGGCTCCAAGCCCGAGCTCCTGGCGGTCATGGCGGTCACCGAATCGGCCAGCGACCGGCTGATCATCTGCAACGGCTTCAAGGACTCGAGCTACATCGAGGCGGTCATCCTCGCCACCAAGCTCGGCCGCACCATCATCCCGGTGGTTGAGAATTTTGACGAGCTGGAGCTGATCCTGCGCCACGCCGCCGCCTACGGGGTGCGCCCACGCCTTGGCGTGCGGGTCAAGCTCGCCAGCGAGGGTTCGGGACGCTGGCGCGACTCGGCGGGCGAGAAATCCAAGTTCGGCCTGTTCGTCACCGAGATGCTCGACCTGCTGGCCACGCTCCGTGCGCGCGGCATGGAAGACTGCCTCAAGCTGGTCCACTGCCACCCGGGCAGCCAGCTGCAGGACATCCGCCGCGTCAAGGAGGCCATCAACGAGCTGGCGCATGTCTACGCCGAGCTCAAGCGTGCCGGCGCCGGGCTCGAGTACATCGACGTGGGCGGCGGTCTGGGCATCGACTACGACGGCACCGGCACCAACTTCGCCTCCTCGATGAACTACACGCTCAACGAGTACGCCAACGACGTCGTCTATCGCGTCGCCAGCGTCTGCAATGCGCGCGGCATCGAGCACCCGATGATCGTCAGCGAATCGGGCCGAGCCATCGCCGCACACCACAGTGTGCTGATCTTCAACATCCTCGGCAGCTCACGGCTCGATCGCTTCGTGGTCAGCGCCGAGGAGACGGGCCCGCAGGCTGCGGCGCCCCCGCAGCCGGTGCGCGATCTGTTCGACGCGTGGCGCAGTATCGACGAGCGGCGCCTGGTCGAGTGCTACCACGACGCGCAGACCGCGCGCGACCAGGCCCTGCAGATGTTCAACCTGGGCCTGCTGTCGCTGGAGCACCGCGGCCTCGTGGAGCGGCTCTACTGGGCCACCTGTGCGCGCATCCGCGATTGCTGCCGCAAGCTCAGCCAGACCCCCGAGGAGCTCGAGGGTCTGGAAGACGTGCTGTCGGACATCTACTTCTGCAATTTCTCGCTGTTCCAGTCGCTACCGGACAGCTGGGCGATCGAGCAGGTGTTTCCGATCATGCCGATCCACCGCTTGCACCAGCGCCCGGTACGCAACGGCGTACTGGCTGACATCACCTGTGATTCCGACGGCCGGATCGACCGCTTCGTGAGCCGCCGCGAGACCAAGCGCACGCTGGAATTGCACGAACTCGTGCCCGGCGAGGACTATTACCTGGCGGCCTTCCTGGTGGGCGCCTACCAGGAGACGCTCGGCGACCTGCACAACCTGTTCGGT
>DATFUG010000169.1:0-9813 GCA_035261025.1 Steroidobacteraceae bacterium
CAACCTGCAGCGGCTCGACGGTCCGGTGCGCGGCAACGGCAAGATCATCCAGGAGCTGGAAGCGGCCTTCCTGGGCGCGGGCTGGAACGTGATCAAGGTGATCTGGGGGTCGCGCTGGGATCCGCTGCTGGCACGCGACACGGAGGGACTGCTGCGCCAGGTGATGGAGCAGTGCGTCGACGGCGAATACCAGAACTTCAAGGCCAAGGGCGGGGCCTACACCCGGGAGCATTTCTTCGGCAAGAATCCCCTGCTCAAGGAAATGGTCGCCAACATGTCCGACGAGGACATCTGGCGCCTCAATCGCGGCGGCCACGATGCACGCAAGGTGTACGCCGCGTACAGCGCGGCGATGAAGACCTCGGGGCAGCCCACGGTCATTCTCGCCAAGACGGTCAAGGGATTTGGGCTGGGGAAAGCCGCCGAGGGCCAGATGGTGGCACACCAGCAGAAAAAACTGGACGACGCCTCGCTCCGTGAGCTGCGTGACCGTTTCAACATTCCGGTGTCCGACGACGATATCGCAAAGCTCCCGTTCCGCAAGCCGGCGGCCGAGAGCGAGGAGATGCGCTACCTGCACGAGCGGCGCAGGGAACTGGGCGGCTACCTGCCACGGCGCCAGCCGAGCACGGTGCGCCTGGCCATTCCCGAGCTGGCCGCGTTCCAGTCGATCCTCGACGGGACCGGTGAGCGCGAGATTTCCACCACCATGGCCTTCGTGCGCATCCTGGGCGTACTGCTGAAGGACAAGAACATCGGCCGGCATGTGGTGCCCATCGTTCCGGATGAGGCGCGTACTTTCGGCATGGAGGGACTGTTTCGCCAGATCGGCATCTATTCCTCCATGGGCCAGCTCTACACGCCGCAGGACGCGGACCAGCTGATGTCCTACCGCGAGGACAAGCAGGGCCAGATGCTCGAGGAGGGCATCAACGAGGCCGGATCGGTCTGTTCGTGGATCGCCGCGGCCACCTCCTACGCGAATCTCGGCGTGCCGATGGTGCCTTTCTACATCTATTACTCCATGTTTGGTTTCCAGCGCGTCGGGGATTTCATCTGGGCCGCGGGCGACATGCGTGCACGCGGTTTCCTGCTCGGTGGAACCGCGGGCCGGACCACGCTCGCCGGCGAAGGCCTGCAGCACCAGGATGGTCACAGCCACCTGCTGGCCACCACCGTGCCCAACTGCCGCGCCTACGATCCGACCTATGCCTACGAACTGGCGGTCATCATTCAGGATGGCCTTAAACGCATGTACGTCGATGGCGAGGGCATCTTCTATTACATCTCGGTGATGAACGAGAACTACGCCCAGCCCCCGCTTCCGCCGGGAGCAGAGGCCGGCATCGTGCGCGGCGGTTACCGCCTGCGCACCGGCGGCAAGGGCAAGGTGCGCAGTGCGCTGCTGGGGAGCGGGACCATTCTGCGCGAAGTCATCGCGGCGGCCGGGATACTGGAAGCAAAATTCAAGATTCCGGCCGATGTCTACTCGATCACCAGTTTCAGCGAGTTGCGCCGCGAGGCGCTGGAGTGCGAGCGCTGGAACCTGCTGCACCCGGCCGATCCACGGCGCGTCCCGTACGTGCAGACACTGCTGGAATCGCAGGAATCACCGATCGTGGCGGCCACCGACTACATGCGCACGGTGCCGGATCAGATCCGTCAATGGCTTCCGGGTGCCTACGTCACGCTCGGCACGGACGGCTTTGGCCGCTCCGATGCGCGCGCCCCGCTGCGGCGGCATTTCGAAGTCGACCGCAATTTCATCGCCCTCGCCGCGCTCAAGTCGCTGGCGGACGCGGACCAGATTGATCGCCGCACAGTGATCGACGCCGTGCAGCAGCTTGGCATCGATGTGGCGAAGCCAAACCCGTTTACCAGTTAGCCGCTTCGCAGGAGTCGCCACTTGGCCTCGCGTGAAATTAAGGTGCCGGATCTGGGCGGCTTCAAGGACGTCGCGATTATCGACGTGCTCGTCAAGGCGGGCGATCGCGTCGAGCTCGACACGCCGCTCCTGACCCTCGAGACAGAAAAAGCCACGATGGATGTCCCCTCTCCCGTGGCGGGCGTGATCGAGCGCCTCCTGGTGCAGAAGGGCGGGCTGGTCTCTACCGGCACACCTTTTGCCGTGGTGACGGTGACTGAAGGGGAGGCCGGCGCCGCGGCGCCGGCGAGTGCCGCTCCCAAGGCGGCGGCTGTGGCGCCTGCGGCAGCGCCTGCACCTGCAGCGCCCGTTCCGAGCGCGGTACCGATCCTGTCCCCGGCGGTGGCGTCCGTGACGCCAGGGCCAGTCAACGAGGCCGGCTTTGCCGCCGCGCATGCCAGCCCAGGGGTACGCCGCTTTGCGCGCGAGCTCGGCGTTGATCTGTCGCGGTTGCGCGGCACGGGCCAGAAAGGCCGCATTCTTGAGGCCGACGTCAAGACCTACGTCAAGGCCCTGCTGGGGGCTGGAGGCGGTGGTGCCGTCGGCGGTGGTGCGACCCCCGCGGCGGCCGGGAGCGGCTTGCCGCGCATCGTGCTGCCGGACTTCGCCCAGTTCGGCGCCATTGAGATCAAGCCCCTGGGACGCATCAAGCGAATCTCCGGTCCGCGTCTGCACGCCAGCTGGGTCAATCTGCCGCACGTCACGCAGTTCGACGAGGCGGATATCACGGACATGGAAGCCGCGCGCGTCAAGCTCAAGGAGCGCGCGACGGCGCAGGGCGTCAAGCTCACGCCCCTGTCCTTCGTACTGCGCGCGGTCGTGCGCACGCTCCTGCAATTTCCCCAGTTCAACGCTTCGCTGGATGCGACCGGCGAGAACCTGATCTACAAGAAGTACCTGCACCTCGGTTTCGCGGCCGACACGCCCAATGGGCTGATGGTGCCGGTGATCCGCGATGCTGACAAGAAAGATGTCTATGAGCTGGCGCGCGCACTCGGTGCGCTCTCGGAGAAGGCGCGCGCCGGAAAACTCAGTGGCGCGGAGATGCAGGGCGGATGCTTCACCGTCTCCAGCCTGGGCGGTATCGGCGGCACCGCCTTCACCCCGATCATCAATGCCCCGGAGCTCGCTATCCTGGGTGTGTCCAGATCATCGATGAAACCGGTGTACCGCGGCGGCGAATTCGTGGCGCGGCTGATGCTGCCGCTGTCACTGTCATACGACCACCGCGCCATCGATGGGGCCGACGGCGCACGCTTCTGCACCGCGCTTGCAGCCACGCTGGCCGACGTGCCGGGGCTCCTCGAGGCCGTGCCGTGAGCCTGGAGGAGATCGCCTGCCCGGACATCGGCAATTTCACGGATGTCCTCGTCATCGATGTGCTGGTGAAGCCGGGCGATCAGATTGCGCTGGAAGCGCCGCTGGTGACGCTCGAGACGGACAAGGCGACGATGGATGTACCGGCAACCGTGGCAGGCCGCGTCGTCGAAGTGCTGGTCGCGCGCGGGGACAAGGTCTCGCAGGGAACGAAACTGGCGCGCGTGGAGACGCTCGCAAAGCCCGCGGCGGCTCCGGCACCTGCTGCGGTGCCGACCGCAGGGGAGCGCTCGACACCGGCTCCGGCGGCGACGCCAACGCCCGTTACTGCCTCCGCGAGCGAGCCCGCCTCGGACCGGGAGGTACAGTTGCTGGTGCTGGGCGCGGGCCCGGGGGGCTACACGGCCGCCTTCCGCGCGGCCGATCTTGGGATGCAGGTGATCCTGGTGGAGCGCTGGCCGACCCTCGGCGGTGTGTGCCTGAACGTGGGATGCATCCCCTCCAAAGCGCTGCTGCACGCCGCCCGCGTGATCGAGGAAGCGCGGGAAATGAGCGCGCATGGCGTCGAGTTTGGCGCACCGCGCGTCGATTTCGGCAAGCTGCGGGCCTGGAAGGGCAAGGTCGTCGGGAAACTGACCGGCGGGCTCGCCGGTCTGGCCAAGCAGCGCAAGGTCGAGATCCTGCGGGGCACCGGCCGCTTCCTCAGCCCGCATGTGATCGAAGTGGAGTATCAGGGCCAGCGCCAACGCATCCGCTTCACCCAGTGTGTGATCGCGGCCGGGTCCGAGCCGATCGCCCTGCCGTTCATGCCGCGCGATGAACGCGTCATGGATTCCACCGGGGCGCTCGAACTGCCTGACAATCCGGGACGGCTCCTGGTCATCGGCGGCGGCATCATCGGCCTCGAAATGGCGACGGTCTACGAGGCGCTCGGCGCCCGGCTCAGCGTGGTGGAGCTGACGGCGCAGCTCATGCCGGGCTGTGACGTCGATCTGGTGAGACCGCTGGAAAAGCGACTCAAGGCGCGCTACGAGCAGATTCTGCTTGGAACGAGAGTCACGGCGGTCGCCGCGCAGGCTGATGGCCTGCACGTCAGCTTCGAAGGCCCCGCAGGCTCGACCGAGCAGCGCTTCGATCGCGTCCTGGTCGCGGTGGGCCGGGTGCCCAATGGCCGCCTGCTCGGAGCGGCCGCGGCGGGAGTGCAGGTGGACACCCAGGGGTTCATCGCCGTGGACCGCCAGCAGCGCACCAACGTGGGGCACATTTTTGCGATCGGCGATGTGGTGGGCCAGCCCATGCTGGCGCACAAGGCTACGCACGAAGGCAAGGTGGCCGCTGAAGTCGCCGCAGGGCAGAAGAGCTCCTTTGACGCCCGCGTGATTCCCTCCGTGGCGTACACGGACCCGGAGATCGCCTGGGCGGGCGTCACCGAGACCACGGCCAAGGCGCAGGGAAAGATCGTGGAGAAGGCGGTTTTCCCCTGGGCCGCGAGCGGCCGCTCGCTCTCGCTGGGGCGCGATGAAGGCTTCACCAAGCTGCTGTTCGATCCGGCAACGCAGCGGATCGTGGGCGGAGGCATCGTAGGGACGAATGCCGGCGAACTGATCTCTGAAGTGGCGCTTGCCATTGAGATGGGTGCCGATGCGCACGATGTCGGTCTCACCGTACACCCGCATCCCACGCTCTCGGAGACGGTGGCGATGGCGGCCGAGGCGTTTGCCGGAACCCTGACCGATCTATACCTGCCGAAAAAGCGTCCTGGTCATTGAGGCGAACGGGGTTCTCATGAAGAAGTTCGCGGCCGCTGACCTCCCTGTTGTTTCGGATCCCGCTATCCGCCACCTTTTGATGTGCCGTGCAGGCAGCGCCGGTCGCGCCGGCTCGGCGAGGCGGCCGGGTTGACGCAGTTTGGCGTCAATCTGGTGCAGCTCCCGCCCGGCGCGTGGTCCAGCCAGCGTCACTGGCACTCGGACGAAGACGAATTGGTCTACGTACTTCGCGGCGAAGCCGTGCTGCTCACTGACAGCGGCGAGGAAATCCTGGGGCCGGGTGACTGCGTGGGATTCAAGGGCGGGGCGCGCGATGGTCATTGCCTGCAGAACCGTTCGACCAGGCATGTCGAGTTGCTCGTCGTCGGATCGCGCCTGGAAGAGGATCACGGAGAATATCCCGACATCGATCTGGTGTTCACAGGCAATCGCTATGCCGGTGGAGGCGGGAAATTTCTCCGCAAGGACGGCCGGCCCTACTGAGGTGGGCCGTCAGGCGCGGCGCTTGTCCGGGTACACGCACCAGCGCCTGACCGGACATTGCGGGCAATCAGGCCGGCGCGCCTTGCACACGTAGCGGCCCAGCAGGATCAGCCAGTGATGCGCATGCTGCCGGAACTGCGGGGGCGTGACGGCGAGCAGGCGGTCCTCCACGGCGCGTGGCGTGCGCCCAGGGGCAAGTCCGGTACGGTTGGCCACCCTGAATATATGCGTGTCGACGGCGATGGTGGGCTCGCCGAAGGCCGCATTGAGCACCACGTTGGCAGTCTTGCGCCCGACGCCAGGCAGGGCTTCGAGCGCGGCGCGATCGGCGGGCACCTCGCCGCCGTGGCGTTCGAGCAGCAGCTTCGCGGTGCCGATCAGGTGCGCCGCCTTGCTGTTGTAGAGCCCGATGGTGCGGATCTGGCGCTTCAGGCCGGCCAGGCCCAGGCGCAGCAGCGCCGCTGGAGTCGGGGCGAGTTCAAACAGGCTCGCGGTGGCCGCATTGACGCTCTTGTCCGTGGCCTGCGCGGACAGGATCACAGCGACCAGCAATTGATACGGGCTGTCGTAGCGGAGCTCGGTGCGCGGCTCGGGGTTCGCGGCGCGCAGCGCGGCATAGAAACGCTGGCACGCGGCCGGGCTCACGGCTCCGCACTGTCGCTGAACGAGGCGTCCTGCTTCAGCAGCGTCAACTCCAGGTTGCGCGCGGCGATCGCCGCGGCCTGCCGCGCCTCGTGAGCCAGGTAGCGCACGCGATTGTCGGCCGGCGAGGGTTCTGCCAGGCCCTGCGGCCACTCCCGCATGTGGATGCAGTCGACGGGGCAGGACGCCAGGCACAGCTCGCACCCCGTGCACCAGGAGGGAATGACCGTGTGCAGCTGGCGCGCCGCGCCCAGGATCGCATCCACGGGGCAGGGCGGCAGGCAGCGCGCGCAGCCGATGCAGGTTTCCGGATCGATCCACGCGAGCTGGGCGGGTGCTTCGATACCGTGCTGCGGGTTCAGCGGGAGCGCCATGCAATCCAGCAGCGCGGCCAGCCGGCCGATCAGAGCCGCGCCGCCAGGTGGGCATTGATTGATCGGCGCCGCGCCGGCGGCGATGGCCTGTGCGTAGGGCAGGCAGCCGGCGTATCCGCAACGCGTGCATTGCGTTTGCGGCAACAGGGCGTCGATGTCGGCAGCCTCAACTCGAGCCATGATCCCTCAACGGTGATGGCACAATGCGCCACCCATGTTAATGGAAATGGCCGAATCGCGATGTTTGCCAACCTGACACCCACCGTACGGACCCTGCTGATCGCCAACCTGGCCGTGTTCGCGGCCCAGACGTTCTTTGGCGGGCCGCTCTTTGCCCCGCTCGAGCTGTGGCCGTTGAACGGCCATCTGCTCTACGGGATCCCGCCCTTCGAACCCTGGCAGCTGGTGAGCTACGGGTTTTTGCATTCAGGGTTCCTGCACCTGTTCTTCAACATGTTTGCGCTGTACATGTTTGGGCCGGATGTCGAGCAGGTCCTGGGCACCGCGCGGTTTCGCATCTTCTATCTGGTCTGCCTGGTCGGTGCCGCCGTCGCGCAGCTGGTGGTCGGCGCCACGATCCAGCCCAGCTTCCAGTCTACGATCGGCGCCTCAGGCGCGATCTTCGGCATTCTCCTGTGCTACGGCATGAGCTTTCCGCGGCGCACGCTGATGCTGATATTCCCGCCCATACCCATGCCGGCGTGGCTGTTCGTCACGTTCTATGGCGCACTCGAGCTCTTCTATGGAGTCTCCGGCCGGGATCCAGGCGTGGCGCATTTTGCGCATCTGGGGGGCATGGCGGCCGGCTACGCGTTGATCGTGTACTGGCGCACACGCGGCCCGCGGCGCCGGCGGAACTAGCTGACTTTCATTCCTGGTTGCGCGCCGCTGTCGGGCGCCAGCAGAAAAAGCCCGCCTGCCTCGCCGCTCGCGCACAGCACCATGCCGGAGGAGACGCCGAAGCGCATTTTTCGGGGCGCGAGATTCGCCACCACGATCACCAGCCGGCCGACCAGCTGCTCAGGCTCATAGCTGACACGGATACCGGAGAAAACCTGGCGCGGCTCATTGCCCAGATCGAGCGTCAGCCGCAGGAGCTTGTCCGAACCCTCGACGCGCTGCGCCTCGGCGACTCGCGCGACCCGTAGGTCGAGCTTGCCAAAATCCTCGATACTGATCATCGCGGCAGCGGATGCCGGTGCGTTCTGCGCTGCGGCTGCGCCGGCGGTGGGGTCCGCAGGCGGCCCAGGGGTCGCCACCAGCCGCGCCACCCGCGCCGGGTCCAGGCGCGTCGCCAGGGGTTGATAGGGGTTCAGTCGCTGGCCCAGCAATGGCGTGGCGGCGTCCTCCCAGCGGCGGATCGGCGCGCCCAGAAACTGCGCGGCGGCCGCGCTCATGTGCGGCAGCACCGGCGTCAGGTAGATCATCAGGACGCGAAACAGGTTGACTCCCTGTGTCGCGATGGCCTTGACCTGGCCGGCCTGTGAGGGGTCCTTGGCCAGCGCCCAGGGCTTGTGGCGATCCACGTACTGATTGGCGCGATCGGCCAGACCCATGATTTCGCGGATCGCCGTCGCATACTCGCGCTGTTCGTAGAGCGTGGCGATGCGCTCGCCCGCGGCCACGAACTCGCCATACAGGGCCGGATCAGGCAACGCTTCTGCCAGCGTGCCCCCGCCACGTTCGATGAAGCCCGCGCAGCGGCTGGCGATGTTGACAAATTTGCCGACCAGATCGGAGTTGGTCCGCGCCAGGAAATCATCGAGGCTGAGGTCGATGTCCTCGACGCCGGCCGTAAGCCTGGCTGCGAAGTAATACCGGAGTGGTTCGGGTGGCAGCAGCTCCAGGTAGCCCCGTGCGGTGATGTAGGTGCCGCGCGATTTCGACATTTTCTGGTCGTTGATGGTCAGAAAACCGTGCACGCAGACGCCGGTCGGGCGGCGCAGTCCCGCGCCATGCAGCACGGCCGGCCAGAACAGGTTGTGAAAATAGCTGATGTCCTTGCCGATGAAATGATACAGCTCGCTGGCGGTCTCGGATTTCCAGTAGGTGTCAAAATCCAGCCCGCGCGCGACGCGGAGCGCCTCGAAACTGGCGATGTAGCCGATGGGTGCGTCGAACCAGACGTAGAAATACTTGCCGGGCGCGTCAGGAATCTCAAAGCCGAAATAGGGCGCGTCGCGCGAGATGTCCCAGTCCTGCAATCCGGCCGCGAACCACTCAGCGAGCTTGGCGCGCACGGCGGCCTGCTGGTTGCCGGAGGCCAGCCAGTCTCGCAGCATCGCCTCGAAATTGCCGAGTGTGAAGAACAGGTGCTCTGAGTCCCGCCACACCGGCCTGGTACCGCTTAAGGTGGAGATGGGATCGATCAGCTCGGCCGGCGTGTAGGTGGATCCGCACACCTCGCAACTGTCGCCGTACTGTTCTGCGCTGTGGCAGCGCGGGCAGGTGCCGCGCACGTAGCGGTCAGGCAGGAACATCCGCTCCTGCTCGTCGTAGGCCTGGCGCACGGTGCGGCGCGCGATGTGACCGGCATCGCGCAGCCGCGTGTACAGGAGGTTGCAGAAGTGCCGGCTTTCCTCGCTGTGCGTCGAATGGAACTGATCGTGCACGACGAGCAGGTCGCGGTAGTCGCGCCGGTGCTCGCTGATCATCGCGGCAATCAGCTGCTCGGCGCTCTCGCCCTGCTGCTTCGCGCGGATCATGACGGGCGTGCCGTGGCAGTCCTCGGCGCAGACGAACAGGCAGTCGTGGCCCCGCAGGCGCTGGAAGCGCACCCATATGTCGGTCTGGATCGCCTCGATGCTGTGGCCGAGGTGCAGAGAGCCGTTGGCGTAGGGCAACGCGTGCGTCACCAGCATGCGGCGACTCATCTCAGTGGGCATCCCTGAGCGCTTCGAACTTGGCCTTGTTGATGCCCTTCTTGTAGGCCTCGGCGCCGCTCACCAGTCCCTGGTCGAGCAGCTGCTGGATCGCCATGTCCATGGTGCGCATGCCGAGCGCACCGCCCGATTGCATGACGGTCTCGATCTGGTCGAGCTTGCCCTGGCGGATCAGATTGGCAGAGGCCGGCGTGTTGATGAGGATCTCGAGTGCGGCAACGCGTCCCTGGCCGTCGGCACGCTGCAGCAGCTGTTGGGAGATCACGCCACGCAGCGAAGTCGACAGCATGGTACGCACATGAGACTGCTTGTCCGCGGGAAAGGCATTGACCATGCGGTCGACGGTCGGCGCTGCGCCGTTGGTGTGCAGAGTCGCCATCACCAGAATGCCCATCTCGGCCGCCGTGATCGCCGTGCTCATG
>DATFUG010000170.1:0-18129 GCA_035261025.1 Steroidobacteraceae bacterium
GATCGTCGACGTCTACGGCCTGCGCATCATCGTCGACAGCGTCGACACCTGCTACCGCGCCATCGGCGTGGTGCACAACGTCTACAAGCCGATGCCGGGGCGCTTCAAGGACTACGTCGCGATCCCGCGCGTCAACGGCTATCAGTCGCTCCACACCACGCTGTTCGGACCCAATGCGGTGCCCATCGAGGTACAGATCCGCACCGAGGACATGGACCAGGTCGCGGAGTCAGGAATTGCCGCGCACTGGAAGTACAAGGAGGACACCAGCGAGGGCTCCGCGCAGCAGGAACGCGCCCGCACCTGGCTCACGCACCTGATGCAGATGCAGGAGAGCGGCAGCTCGGAGGAATTCATCGAGAGCGTCAAGGTGGACCTGTTTCCGGACAAGGTCTACGTGTTCACGCCGCGCGGAGAGATCCTGCGGCTGCCGCGCGGTGCGACCGTGGTCGATTTCGCCTTTGCCGTGCACACCGACATCGGCAATCGCTGCGTCGCGGCCAAGGTCGATCGGCGCCTGACACCGCTCCGCACGGTGCTGCGCAGCGGCCAGACAGTGCAGATCATCACCGCCAAGGGCGCCCGGCCCAATCCGGCCTGGGTGAATTTCGTGGTCACCGCCAAGGCACGCAGCGGGATCCGTCATTATCTCAAGAGCCTCAAGCGCCACGAGGCGGTGGAACTGGGACGCCGGCTCCTGGAGCAGGCGTTGGCCGAGTTCCACGTCAAGCTCGATGAGGTCGAGCCCGCCACCGTGCAGGCGGCCCTGAGCGACCTCGCGCTGAAGGAAACCGAGGAGCTGTTCGAAAAAATCGGCCTGGGCGAGCGGCTCGCGCCGCTCGTGGCGCGCCGCCTGCTGCCGGGCGGGCAGGTCCGGAGCGGCGACAGCGCGCAGCCGCCGCTCGCGGTCGCCGGCGCCGAGGGCCTGCTGGTCGCCTACGCGCACTGCTGCTATCCGCTGCCGGGCGATCCGATCATTGCCTACCTCAGCACGGGGCGCGGCATCGTGATCCATCGCGAAACCTGCGCCAACGTCACCGACTACCGCAAGCATCCGGAGAACTGGCTGCCGGTGAACTGGCAATCGAGCGAGGGCCGCTTCTTCCTGACCGAGATCCGCGTCGAGGCCGTCAATCGGATGGGCCTGCTGGCGGCGGTGTCGGCGGCCATCTCCGGCTCGCAGACCAACATCAGCAGCGTCAACTACGACCACCACGAATCCGAAACCGCCACCATGGTCTTCCTGCTGGAGGTCCGCGACCGGGATCACCTGGCGCGGGTCGTGCGCGAGGTGCGGCGGATGAGCGATGTGCTGCGCGTCGTGCGTACAATTGCCGGCCAGAGTCACAGCAAGGATCCTTTACCGCCATGAGCACGGTCATTGAAACCCGCCGCGCGCCCCAGGCGATCGGCACCTATTCGCAGGCCGTGCGCGCCGGCGACACGGTCTATGTGTCCGGACAGATCCCCCTCGATCCGGCCACCGGCATCCTGGTCAGCGGCGACATCGAGGCCGAGATCCGCCGCGTGTTCGAGAATCTGCGCGCGATTGCCGAGGCGGCGGGCGGCACGCTGCAGGATGTGGTCAAACTCACGGTCTTCCTGACCGACCTCGGCTGCTTCCCGAAGGTCAACGAGATCATGGCGACCTTTTTCACGCCCCCATTCCCGGCCCGCGCGGTGGTGGGCGTTGCCGCGCTCCCGCGGGCCGCCAGGGTCGAGATGGAGTGCATACTCAGTCTCGCCTGAGGCGGCCGCCTGCGGCGGCCGCACCCGCGGTGGCTGTGGCGGTGGTCGCGTCGCAGCCCCCGGCGCTCGCGACGCTGCGCGGCGTTGGCCCGGTGCTGGCCGACCGGCTGGCGCGCCTGGGCGTGCACAGCCTCGCCGACCTGCTGTTCGTGCTGCCGCTGCGCTACGAGGATCGCACCCGCATCGTGCCCATCGGCGCACTCGTCGCCGGCAGTCACGCGCTCGTCGAGGGCGAGGTGCTGCTGGCCGAAGTCGTGTTTCGGCGCCGGCGCCAGCTGCTGCTGCGCTTAGGGGACGGGAGCGGCTCGCTCACGTTGCGTTTCTTTCACTTCTCGAACGCGCAGCGCGAGGGACTGGCGCGCGGCACCCGCCTGCGCTGCCACGGCGAAGTGCGCCGCGGGCCGCTGGGGCTCGAGATCGTGCATCCGGAGTACCGCAGCATCGGCGCGGCCGGCGCGCCCCTGCCGCAGACGCTCACCCCGATTTATCCGGCCACCGAAGGACTGACGCAGGGACGGCTGCGCGCGCTGGTGCAGCGCGCCTTCATCGCCACGGGCGATGCGGCCCTCGTCGATTACCTGCCCGCTGATCTGTGCCGCGAGCTGCAGCTGCCGGGGCTCCGTGCAGCGCTCGACTTCCTGCACCAGCCCCCCGTCGGCACGGCGCTCACGACTCTGGCGGCCGGACGCCACCCGGCACAACGCCGCCTGGCGCTCGAGGAGCTGCTGGCGCACCAGCTCTCGCTGATGGCGTTGCGCCGCGCCACCAAGGCGAACGACGCGCCGCCCTTAAGCGACCGCGCCGGATTGCAGTCGCGGCTGCTCGCCGGGCTGCCGTTCCGGTTCACGGCGGCGCAGACCCGCGTGCTCGGCGAGATCAACGCCGACCTGGCGCTCGCCCAGCCGATGACCCGCCTGGTGCAGGGCGATGTGGGCTGCGGCAAGACCGCGGTCGCCGCGGCCGCGGCCGCCTTCGCCCTCGGGGCCGGCCACCAGGTGGCGCTGATGGCGCCCACCGAGCTGCTCGCCGAGCAGCATGCGCGCACGCTGACCGGCTGGTTCACGCCGCTGGAGATTCCCGTGGCCCTCGTGACCGGCTCGCAGCCGGCGCGCGCGCGCCGTACCGCGCTCGCCGCCATCGCCGCCGGGCAGGTCCCCCTGGTGGTGGGCACGCACGCGTTGTTCCAGGAGAGCATGAAGTTCGCCTCCCTCGCACTCGCCATCATCGACGAGCAGCACCGCTTCGGTGTGCAGCAGCGCCTGCAGTTGCGGCAGAAAAGCCAGGGCCGGCTGCCGCATCAGCTGATCATGACGGCCACCCCCATCCCCCGCACGTTGGCGATGACCGCGTACGCCGATCTGGATATCTCGGTGATCGACGAGCTGCCGCCCGGCCGCAAGCCGGTGCGCACAGTGGTCGTGCCCGAGGAGCGGCGCGCCGAGATCGTCGCGCGCATCGACGGGACCTGCCGGAACGGCGGCCAGGCCTACTGGGTCTGCGCGCTCATCGAGGAATCCGAGGAGCTGCGCTGCCAGGCCGCCGAGGAGTCCGCCGCCCTTCTCAGCGAGGCACTGCCGCAGTTGCGCGTGGGCCTGGTGCACGGCCGCCTGTCTGCCGCACGCAAAGAAGCGGTGATGCACGCCTTCAATGCCGGCGAGATCCAGTTGCTGGTGGCCACCACCGTGATCGAGGTCGGCGTCGATGTGCCCAACGCCAGCGTGATGGTGATCGACAATGCCGAACGCATGGGTCTGGCCCAGCTCCACCAGCTGCGCGGTCGCGTCGGCCGCGGCGCGCAGACCAGCAGCTGCGTGTTGCTGTATCGTGCACCGCTGTCCGAGATGGCGCGGGAGCGCCTGGCGGCATTGCGCCAGACGAACGACGGTTTCGAGATCGCGCGCCGCGATCTGGAATTGCGCGGACCCGGGGAGCTGCTCGGCACGCGCCAGACCGGATTGGCGCAGCTGCGCGTGGCGGACCTGATCCGCGATGCCGACCTGCTGCCGCAGGTGCGGCGGCTCGCGGCGCGCCTTGAGCAGGATGAGCCGCGCGCCAGCGAGGGATTGATCGCGCGCTGGGTGGGCGCCGGGGAGCAATATGGCCGAGTCGGTTGACCTCGAGCTGCAGTCCGGGCCCGCCTCGGTCGGAGAAGTCCTGGCGCCGCCGCCCGATCCGGGGCCGGCACCGCTGCGCCGCTGGCAGCGGCAGGCCGGTGACTTCGCCAAGCTCATGCGTCTCGATCGACCTATCGGCATCTGGCTGCTGCTGTGGCCGACCCTGTGGGCGTTGTGGACGGCATCCCTCGGGCACCCGCGCCCGCGGCTGCTGGCGATCTTCGGGGCAGGCTCGGTACTGATGCGTTCCGCCGGCTGCGTGATCAACGATCTGCTCGATCGGGACATCGACCCGCACGTGCGTCGCACGCGCGACCGGCCGCTGGCCGCGCGTCGCGTGACGCCGCTCCAGGCGCTCGTACTGTTCGCGGTGCTGATCACGCTCGCGCTGCTGCTGGTGCTGCAGCTCAATGCGGCGACGGTGCGGCTATCGGTCATCGGCGCGGCCCTGACGCTCAGCTATCCGCTGCTGAAGCGCTTCTTCCCGCTGCCGCAGCTGTACCTGGGGTTGAGTTTCGGCTGGGCCGTGCCGATGGCGTTTACCGCGGAACTCGGCGCCGTACCGCGGGTCGGCTGGGTGATGATGCTGGCCGCGGTGGTCTGGGCCGGCGTCTACGACACCTTCTATGCGATGGCGGACCGTGCCGACGATCTGCGCGTGGGAGTGAAATCCGCGGCGATCACTTTTGGCGATCTCGATCTGCTGATGATCGGGGCGATGCAGGTCATGGTGCTGCTCGCCCTGCTGTTCACCGGGCGGCTCCTGGATCTGGGCAGCGCCTATTTCACGGCACTGGCCGTGGGCGCCGGCTGCTTCATCCGCCAGCAGTGGCTCGCGCGCCACCGTGACGCGGCGGGTTGCATGCGCGCCTTTCACGACAACCACTACTTCGGTGTCGTGGTGCTCGCGGGCATCATCGTGGACTTTGCTCAGAGGTAAGCCGACATGAAACCCACGCCCCACGGCTGGCCCAGGATCTCCTCCGGCCTTTATTACCGCGATGCCGCCGCGATAATCGACTGGCTCTGCAAGGCTTTTGGCTTCGAAGTACGGCTCCGCGTCGCAGGGGAAGACGGCCGCGTTGCCCACGCCGAGCTGACCTACGGCGATGGCGTCGTCATGCTCGGCGAGGAACGCCGGGGCGCGGCGCAGCGCTTCGGCCACGATGCGGCGAGCCCGCTCAGCGTGGACGGAGCCAATACCCAGCAACTGATGATCTACGTCGACGATCTCGACGCGCACTGCACGCGGGCGCGGGCGGCCGGCGCGCGCATCGCCGACGAACCCAAGCTCCATGACTACGGCGCGGAGTATTGGGCCGACCGGAGCTACGGGGCGGCCGACCCGGAAGGCCACCTGTGGTGGTTCGCGCAGCGCATACGCGACCCGGGCCGCTGAGCGATTGGACCACCGCCGCGGGACCTCGCACCGCGCGCATCATGGCGGTGACGACATCCTGGCCAATGCGGCCCTGAAGTGGTCCACGCGCTCCGCGCCCCTGAAGCGGGGCCAGAGTTTCTCCAGGAACTGGCCGGGCTGCGGGCGCAAATCGCACAGCATGATTTTCGTGCCATTGTCGTGCGCCTGGCTGACGAAGGATTCCAGCGCCGTGGCACCGGTCGAATCGATATAGGGCACGCGATCCATGCGCAGGATGATGGCCTTGGGCGTGCGCCCGGATCGGCGCAGCGCCTCGAGCATCTCCGCCGCGACTCCAAAGAACATCGGCCCTGCGAACCGGAACACTTCGACGCCGCGGGGAAGGGAAGCGCGCTGCGCCGGATCATCGACACTGAGATCCTCGGGCAGGAGTCCGGCCGTCTCGCTCATCCGCGCCATGAACAGGAGCGAGGCGAGCGTGACGCCCACACCGATCGCCACGGTCAGGTCCACGAACACCGTCAAGCCGAAGGTCAGCAGCAACAGGGCGCGCTCGCCCGCATCCATCACCAGCAATGAATGGACCCGGTCCACTTCGCTCATGCCCCAGGCGACCACCAGCAGCACCGCGGCCAACGCCGGCATCGGCACCTGCGCGATGAGACGGCCTGCCACCAGCAGAAAAGCCAGCAGGAAAAGAGCGTGGCAGATGCCTGCGACGGGCGTGCGCCCGCCGGCGCGGATATTCGTGGCCGTGCGCGCCAGTGCGCCGGTCGCGGGCAGGCCGCCGAACAGGGCCGAGGCGATATTGGCGATGCCCTGCCCGACCAGCTCCTGACCGGAGCGGTGGCTGTAGCCCGTCATGCCGTCGGCCACTACGGCCGACAGCAGCGCCTCCAGTCCGGCGAGAAACGCGATCGTGAAGGCCGAGGGCAGCACCTGCTGCACCAACGCCAGCGACAGCGTGGGCAGCTGCGGCATCGGCATCCCGGCCGGCATCGCCGGAAAGCGCTCGCCAACCGTGGCCACCGGCAGGTGAAACAGCGCGACCGCTACCGAGGCGAGCAGGATCGCGATCAGGTATGCCGGCCACTGCGGCGCGAAGCGGCGCAGCAATAGGATCACCGCCAGCGTCCCGCCGCCGACCGCCAGGGCGCCTGGGCTGAAGGCGGGCAGCGCGTGCAGGTAAGCGGCCCACTTGGCGATGAACTCTGCGGGGACCTTGCCGGCGTTCAGGCCGAGAAAATCACCCACCTGGCTCGAGGCAATGATGACGGCGATGCCCGCCGTGAAGCCCGTGACCACCGGCATCGGGACAAAGCGGATCAGCTTGCCGAGCCCGGCGTAGCCGGCCACGACGAGGAGGAGTCCTGCGAGCAACGTGGCCAGCACCAGCCCTGCATAGCCGTGCGTCGCGATGACTCCGGCGACGATCACCACGAAGGCGCCGGTGGGCCCGCCGATCTGCACCCGCGAACCGCCCAGCAGTGAGATCAGCAGGCCCGCGACAATCGCCGTCACCAGGCCCTGGTTTGGCGAAGCGCCACTGGCAATGCCGAGCGCCATCGCCAGCGGCAGCGCGACGATCGCCACGGTCAGGCCGGCCAGCAGGTCGCCACGCCACAGCTTTGCCAGCTGGCCTTCGCGCCAGACGAGGATCAGCTTGGGGGTGAAGTGCTGCCAGAACTGGCGGGTTTGAATTGGAATCATGCGAGGCGGCTAGTGTAGCGCCCTGCCGCGCCGGGAAACCCAGCCGCGCAGGCTCGCGCGGCGCCCCGTACGCACTGTGATGGTGCTGGAACCCGCCCCGGCAGGGGGGTCTCGTCGGCGTATTGTCGACTTCAAAAGCACGCTTTGGTTGACAGTCTCGCGGGCGATCGCGAACATCGCAGCAGTTTGCGCGCCCGGCCACGGCCGCGCCGCTGCTGAAACGGTTGTAGATAAGGAGACCGGGCATGCACGAACCCCGCCACGACTGGACCCTCGCCGAGGCGGAGCAGCTCTTCGCGCTGCCCTTTCCCGACCTGCTGTTTCAGGCCCAGCAGGTGCACCGTGCCTGGCATGACCCCAGCGAAGTGCAGATGAGCACGCTGCTGTCGATCAAGACGGGGGCCTGCCCGGAGGACTGCGCCTATTGCCCCCAGAGCGTGCGCTTCGATACCGGGGTCGCCAACGAGGCGCTGCTGCCGCTCGAGGCGGTCGTCGCGCGCGCCCGCGCGGCGCGCGAAGCCGGCGCCACGCGTTTCTGCATGGGCGCCGCATGGCGCTCGCCCAAGCCGAAAGATCTGAAGCGAGTCGCGGAAATGGTGCGTGAGGTGAGCGCGCTCGGGCTCGAGACCTGCGTGACGCTCGGCATGGTCTCGGGCGAGCAGGCGCGCGAACTGAAGGCGGCGGGCCTCGATTACTACAACCACAACCTCGACACTTCCGAGGAATACTATGCCGAGATCATCACCACGCGCCGCTACCGGGATCGCCTCGACACCCTGACGGCGATCCGCGAAGCCGGCCTCAATGTCTGCTGTGGCGGCATCGTCGGCATGGGCGAATCGCAGCGTGACCGCGCCCAGCTGCTCACGACGCTGGCGAGCCTGCCGGAGCACCCCCAGAGCGTGCCGATCAACCAGCTGGTGCGCGTGCCGGGCACGCCGCTCGCGGAGGCGCCGCCGGTCGATCCCTTCGATTTCATCCGCACCATCGCCGTAGCGCGCATCATGATGCCGCGCGCGCAGGTACGGCTGTCCGCGGGGCGCGAAACGATGAGCGATGAGTTGCAGGCCCTGGCCCTGCTGGCCGGTGCGAATTCGATTTTCTACGGCGAGAAACTGCTGACCACCGGCAATCCGGACGTGGCGCGCGATCGCGCGCTGCTGGCACGGCTCGGCATCCGGCCGGAGCCGCCCGCCGCGCCGCGCGCCGCCGTGAACTGAGTCAGAGGCGCACTCTTGCGCACCGACCGCGGAAACATCAGCGCCGCACTCGCAACGCTTGCCGCCGCGGCGCAGCGCCGGCAGCGGCGCGTCATCGAGCGCTATCCTTCGCCCGGCGATGGCACTCGCGTGCTCGTGGACGGGCAGCCGCTGCGCGTGTTCTGCAGCAACGATTACCTGGGGCTGGCGCGGCATCCGGAGGTCATCGCGGCGCTGCAGGCGGTGAGCGCGCAATTTGGCGCGGGGAGCGGCGCGGCACACCTGGTCACCGGGCACAGCACACCGCACCAGCAGCTTGAAGCGGAACTCGCGTCCTTTACCGGGCGGGAGCGGGCGTTGCTGTTCTCGACCGGCTACATGGCCAATCTCGGTGTGCTCAGCGCCTTCGCCGGGCGCGGTGAGGCGATTTTGCAGGACCGCCTGAATCATGCCTCGCTGATCGACGGCGCGCGCCTGTCCGGTGCGCGCCTGCTGCGCTACCGGCACGCGGACGCCGCCCACGCCGCGCTCGTCCTGGCCGATCGTGCGGACTGCGCGATGATCGCCACGGACGGCCTGTTCAGCATGGACGGGGATGTGGCGCCGCTCCGCGAGCTGGCCGAACTGGCCTCGCGGCAGCGCGCCTGGCTGATGGTCGACGATGCCCATGGGCTGGGCGTGCTGGGAGCGAGCGGACGCGGCGTGCTCGAATTGGCCGGGCTCGACGCCCGCTCGGTGCCGCTCCTCGTCGGCACGCTGGGCAAGGCTTTCGGCGGCTTCGGTGCCTTCGTCGCAGGCGATGAAGAAGTCATCGAACTGCTCCTGCAGCGCGCGCGCACCTACACCTACACCACCGCGCTCCCACCCGGCGTCGCCGCCGCGGCGAGCGCGGCACTGCGGTTGGCGCAGCGCGAGAGCTGGCGGCGCGAGCAGCTGCAGGCCAGGATCGCGCAGTTCCGCGCGGGCGCGGCCACGCTCAAGCTCCCGCTCACGGGCTCGACCAGTCCGATCCAGCCGCTCATCGCGGGGGATTCCGCGCGTGCGCTGCGCCTGAGCCGCGCGCTGTACGAGCGCGGATTCTGGGTCGCGGCGATCCGCCCGCCCACCGTACCTGTGGGTAGCGCGCGCCTGCGCCTGACGCTGTCTGCCGCACACAGCGCCGCCGACGTCGATGAATTGCTGGCCGCGCTCGCGCGGGCCTGGCATGAGGAGCCGCCGCCGTGAATCGCGCACCGGCGACATCCGCCGTGTCGAATTCTCCGGCGTTGCATGCCGAGAGCAGCGGGAACGGCCCGCCGCTGGTGTTCTGGCACGGATGGGCGGCGAACCTGCGGGTCTTCGATGGGTTGCGCGCGGCGCTCGCCGGTCACTGGCGCACGATGGCGATCGACCTGCCCGGCCACGGCCGCAGCCCGTGGGTGGAGGGCACCGAAGCGGCCGACCCGGAGTGGATCGCCGCGCAAACGGTAGCGGCACTGCTGGCGCAGATGCCGGCGCGGGCCACGCTCATTGCCTGGTCGTTGGGCGGACAGCTCGCCCTGCGCGCCGCGGCGCTTGCGCCCGAGCGCATCGCCGGGCTGGTGCTGATCGGCACCACGCCCCGGTTCCTGCGCAGCGAAGACTGGCCCCATGGCGCCGAGGCGCGAACGCTCGAGCAGATGCGCGCGCACCTCAGCGAGGATTACCGGGGGACAGTCAGTGATTTCCTGGAACTGCAGGTCCGCGGCAGCCGCGACGCGGCGGCGGTGCACGCGGCGCTGCGCGACGCGCTGCTGCAGCAGGGCGAGCCGCATCCGGCGGCACTGCAGGCCGGGCTCGCGCTGCTCACCGCCACGGATCTGCGCGCCCAGCTCGCCTCGATCCGTGTTCCGACGATCGTGATCGCCGGTCAGTACGACCGGGTGACCGCACCGGGAGCGAGTGCCGCCCTGGCGGCGATGCTGCCGCAGGCGCAGCACCTGGAAATCCCGCGTGCCGGTCACGCGCCCTTCCTGTCGCACCTGGAGCGCCTGCTGCCCGAACTGCGCTCATTCCTCGGCGGGTCCTCCGCGGCGAGGCCCGCAGCGTGAGTCCATCCGGTGAATTCCGCCTCGATCGCGCTGCGGTGCGCCGCTCCTTCGGCCGGGCGAGCGCGCAATACCACGAGGCTGCGCGGCTGCAATCCGCGATCGGGGCGGAGCTGCTCGAGCGCCTGCAGTACTTCCCGCTCGAGCCGCGCGTGATCAT
The DNA here is from genome assembly GCA_035261025.1 of Steroidobacteraceae bacterium. Classification (GTDB taxonomy): domain Bacteria; phylum Pseudomonadota; class Gammaproteobacteria; order Steroidobacterales; family Steroidobacteraceae; genus FEN-1191. The sequence continues at coordinate 10,380 of DATFUG010000170.1, forward strand.
CGATCTGGGCGCCGGCACCGGCCGCGGCGCAGCGGCGCTGCGCGCACGCTTCCCGAGGGCGCGGGTGATCGCCGTCGACCTGGCCTTCCCCATGGTGCAGGAGGCGCGCCGACGGCAGCGCTTCTGGCGCCGTTACGATTGCGTCTGCGCCGACGGCTGCGCGCTGCCCTTCGCGGCGCAGTCGATCGACCTGGTGTACTGCAACCTGATGCTGCAGTGGTGTGCCGAGCCCGCGCAGCTGTTCGAGCAGCTGCAGCGCGTGCTGCGTCCGGGCGGGCTGCTGCTGTTCAGCAGCTTCGGCCCGGACACGCTGCAGGAGCTGCGCAGCGCCTGGGCGAGCGTCGATACCCTGGGTCACGTCAGTGCGTTCACAGACATGCCGCAACTGGGTGAAGCTCTGATGAAGGCCGGACTGTCCGAGCCGGTGATGGATCGGGAACTGCAGCGGCGCCACTACGCCGATGTGTACGCGTTGATGAACGAGCTGCGTACGATCGGCGCCCGTCACGCCGCCGCCGATCGACGACGGAGTCTGACGGGGCCCCATCGACTGCAAGCCATGGCGGCCGCCTATGAGACGCTGCGCGATGAGGCGGGACTGCCGGCCAGCTGGGAAGTCATCTGCGGGGCGGCTTTCGCCGGCCCGGTGAAACCCGATAGCTGGGACGATTTTTCCGGAGGCCGCGAGACGGCCATTCCCATCGGCGCGGTGCGCCGGCACCGGCGCTGAGTGTTCGACGGAGCATCGTGCCGTGGAAACCACCCCTGAGGCGAGCCGCAACGGAGAACTCCACTCCTTCTTCATTGCAGGGACCGACACGGGTGTGGGCAAGACCAGGGTCACTGCCGGGCTTCTGGCCGCCGGCCGCGCCGCGGGCCTCAAGGTCGCCGGCATGAAGCCGGTCGCGGCGGGCGCAGAGCGGCACGATGGACACCTGATCAATGCAGATGCCCTCATGATCGCAGACGTTACCGGCCAAAATACGCCCTATGACCTGCTCAATCCCTACTGCCTTCCCGATGCGGTCTCACCGCATATCGCGGCGCAGCGGGCCCACCGGCACATAGATATAAGAGTGATCGTAGAGGGCGCCCGCCGGATCGCCGCCGGCCATCAACTGTTCCTGGTCGAGGGCGCCGGTGGCTGGTATGCGCCGATCAGCGAGCGCGAATCGATGGCCGACGTGGCCCGCGCACTCGCGGCCCCGGTGCTGCTGATCGTCGGACTGAAACTCGGTTGCCTGAATCACGCGCGGCTGACGCTGGAGGCAATCCGGGAATCGGGCTGCCGTTTCGCGGGCTGGGCCGGCAGCCAGATCGATCCGGATTTTGCCGCGCTGGAGGAAAATTGCGCCACGCTGGAGCGGCTGCTCGAAGCGCCGGCCATTGCAATCCTGCCCCACCAGAGTGATCGGAGCAGAGACGCGCGCGAACTTTCGGGCGCTTTGCCTCGCTTACTCGCGCTCCGTCTGTAGCGGGTCTGCGCTAAGTGCTTGAGTTGCGATGGAAAAGGAGCATCCGCTAAGATGCGGGCCCGTGAGCGCAGGCCTGACGATAAGACTCGCGCCCCACTGCGCGCTGTCGACCCGCGGCGCGCTGTATTTCTATGCCAGCGCCTGCGCGACGCCCTGCGGCGTGGCCGGACTGATGGCACTGCGTGGCTGGTGGCCGGTGCTGCCCTTCGCGGGACTCGAAATGCTGCTGCTGGGTGCCGTCCTGTGGCACAGCCTGCGCCGTCGCGATCGCGGCGAAGTCATCACCGTCACGGACGAGTTCATTGAGATCATTTCGCAAGTTGCAGGGAAACAGTCGATCGTATTTCCGAGGCATTGGGCACAGGTTAAACTGCGCCGCGCCTCCAGCCCGTTGCATCCTAGCCGCCTGCTGATCATGTCGCACGGGCGCTCGTTCGAGGTGGGGAGCTTCCTGACGGAAGAGGGCCGGCGCGACCTGGCTGGGCGCTTGCGGCGCGCAGTCGGCACTGTGAACGAATCACCGCCGCTGGCGGGGTGAGCGTAGAAAAACCGTAGGGCCCGCTTAATGAATATGAAGAAATCCGGAATCCTCAGCGCCGCCACCGCAGCCGTGCTCGGCTTCGCGGCGCCGGCGGCGCATGCCGCCTGGACGTTGAACATGACGCCCGGCATCACCGCGATTTCACGGCGGATCTATGAACTGCACATGCTGATGTACTGGTGGTGCGTCGCGATCGCGGTCTTCGTATTCGGCTGGATGATTTATTCGATCGTGCGCTTCCGCAAGTCGCAGGGCGCGGTGGCCGATGCCAAGCTGGTGCACAACACGACCGCCGAGATCATCTGGACGGTCCTGCCGGTACTGATCCTGATCATCATGGCCGTACCCGCCGCACGCACGCTGATCCAGACGGAAGATGCCACCAACACCGAGCTTACGATCCGCGTCACCGGCTACCAGTGGAAATGGGGATACGAATACGTCGACTCGGGCGTCACCGTACTCTCGACGCTAGATCGGGCGAGCAATGCGGCACGGCAGCTCGGCTCCGGCCTTGATCCGTACAAGGTCCCGAATTACCTGCTCAACGTGGATCACCCGCTGGTGGTGCCGGCGGGCGTGAAGGTGCGATTGCTGGTGACCGCACAGGATGTGATCCATTCCTGGTGGGTGCCTGCGCTGGCGATCAAGAAAGATGCCATTCCCGGTTTCCTCAACGAGGCCTGGTTCAAGATCGATGCCGGCATGACTGGCCTGTTTCGCGGGCAGTGCGCCGAACTGTGCGGGCGCGATCACGGCTTCATGCCCATCGTGATTGACGTGCGCAGCAAGGCCGATTTTGCGGCCTGGATCCAGACCCAGAAGGCCCTGCAGCAACCGGCCGAGCCCACCGCAGCGGCAGCCGCGGCCGCAGCCGCGGCCAGTGCCGCCGCCGCGGCCGCCCCGGCGCACACCAGCTGAAGCGCGAGCGGTCGCACTCCCCCCTTTCATCAGAGCCTTTTCGCGAGTACCTCAACATGGCCTACACCGCACACGCCGACGCCCACGACAGCCACGATCACCCGCCGTCCGGGATGTGGCGCTGGCTGTCGACCACCAATCACAAGGACATCGGTACGCTGTATCTGGTCTTCGCCGGCATCATGTTCTTCGTGGGCGGAGCGATGGCGATGGCGATCCGCCTGGAGCTGTTCAAGCCGGGCCTGCAGTTCTTCGATCCTGCCTTTTTCAATTCCCTGACCACGATGCACGCGCTCGCGATGATTTTCGGCGCCATCATGCCGGCCTGGGTGGGGCTGGCCAACTGGATGATTCCGCTGCAGGTCGGCGCACCCGACATGGCGCTGCCGCGCATGAACAACTTCAGTTTCTGGCTGCTGCCCTTCGCCTTCACGCTGCTGCTGCTCGGCTTCTTTGTACCGGGAGGCGCGCCGGCCGGCGGCTGGACGCTGTATCCGCCGCTGGTGTTGCAGGGGGGCGATTCCTTCCCGCTGGCGATCTTCGCGATCCACCTGATGGGCGCCTCCTCGATCATGGGGGCGATCAACGTGATCGTCACGATCATGAATATGCGCGCCCCGGGCATGACGCTGCTGCGCATGCCCCTGTTCGTCTGGACCTGGCTGATCACGGCCTACCTGCTGATCGCGGTCATGCCGGTGCTCGCCGGCTCGGTCACGATGCTGCTGACGGATCATTTCTTTGGCACCAGTTTCTTCAGCGCTTCGGGCGGCGGGGATCCGGTGATGTTCCAGCACATCTTCTGGTTCTTCGGCCACCCCGAGGTCTACATCCTCATTCTCCCGGCCTTCGGCGTGGTCTCGGAGATCATCCCGACCTTCTCGCGCAAGCCGCTGTTCGGCTACGAAGCGATGGTGTACGCCACCGCCTCGATCGCCTTCCTGTCCTTCATCGTCTGGGCGCACCACATGTTCACGGTGGGCATGCCGCTTGCGGGCGAGTTGTTCTTCATGCTCTCGACCATGCTGATCGCGATTCCCACCGGCGTGAAAGTATTCAACTGGAGCGCGACGATGTGGCGCGGGTCGCTGAGCTTCGAGCCACCGATGTTGTTTGCGCTGGCGTTCCTGTTCCTGTTCTCGATCGGTGGATTCTCCGGCCTGATGCTGGCGATCGCGCCGGCGGACTTCCAGTACCAGGACACCTACTTCGTGGTCGCGCACTTCCACTACGTGCTGGTGCCAGGGGCGATCTTCGGAATCATGGGTGGCATTTACTACTGGCTGCCGAAGTGGACCGGCCACATGTACAACCAGAAGCTCGGGACCTGGCATTTCTGGCTCTCCGCGATCTTCGTCAACGTGCTGTTCTTCCCGCAGCATTTCCTCGGGCTCGCCGGAATGCCCCGCCGGGTTCCCGACTACGCCACACAGTTCACCGACTGGAACATGGTGTCCTCGATCGGCGGCTTTGCCTTCGGAGTTTCGCAGCTGCTGTTCCCGTACATCGTGTGGCAGTGCGTGCGCGGCGGTGAGAAGGCGGCGGCGCGGGTCTGGGAAGGTGCGCACGGCCTGGAGTGGGAATTGCCCTCACCGCCGGCGTATCACTCCTGGCAGGAAGCGCCCACCATAGGCGTCATCGAGCACGGCGCCGAGCACTGGGCCGAGCACGAGGGCTGGCATTGAGCACCACCGAACTGCAACGGCAACGGCGAAGTGCGCGGCGCACGGCCTTCACGTTGCTGTTCCTCGTGCTCGCCATTTACATCGGCTTCATCATCATGTCGGTGAGCCGGAGTCACGGATGAGCGGCAAAGGCCAGCAGCGCGAGAATCGCCGGCTGACTTGGAAACTGCTGGTGTTCGTGGCCGGCAGCTTTGCCTTCGGGTTTGCACTCGTCCCGCTGTATCGCGTGCTCTGCCAGGTCACCGGATTTGGCGACCAGAAGCTGCTGGTGGAGGCGGCGAGCGCGCCGCAGGCAGGCAGCGCCGACGCGTCGCGCACCGTGACCGTGGAATTCGTCGCCACCCTGCCGACGGTCGGCAACTGGGAATTCCGCCCCTCGCAGGGCACGCTGCTCGTGCATCCCGGGGAGCTGTACGCAACGAGTTTCGTCGCGCGCAATCTGACCGGCCATGACACGGTGGCGCAGGCGGTGCCGAACATCGCGCCGGGCGAGGCCGCCGCCTGGTTCCACAAGACCGAATGCTTCTGCTTCCGTCCCCAGTCCTTCCGGCGCGACGAGGAACGCGTGCTGCCGGTACGGTTCTTCCTCGACCGCGCGCTGCCGATCAATGTCGATCGCGTGACGCTCAGCTACACTTTCTACGATACGTCCAACCGCGTCGCAGCCCGCTGAGGGCGTACTTTTCAGGATACCCCCATGTCGCAGCCACACGCCCCGGCCGATTCCAGCAAATACTACATCCCGCACGGCACGCCGTGGCCGATCATCGGGTCGGTGGCGCTGTTCACGACCATGCTCGGTGTTGCCGCCTGGCTGAACGAATGGTTCGGGCCGCTGGTGTTCGCGCTCGGCCTCGGGCTGCTGGCCGTGATGTTCATCGGCTGGTTCCGCACCGTAATCAACGAGAACCAGCAGGGCATCTTCAATCTCGACGTCGACCGCTCGTTCCGCATGGGGATGATCTGGTTCATCTTCTCCGAGGTGATGTTCTTCGCGGCCTTCTTTGGCGCGCTGTTCTATGCGCGCACGCTGTCGGTGCCCTGGATCGGGGGCGAAGGCGTCAAGATCTTCAACAAGATTTTCCTCTGGCAGAATTACGACGCCGGCTGGCCGACCAACGGGCCGGCGAGGCTCGGCCCACGCGCGGATGGCACCTTCGAGGTGATCCCGGCCTTCGGCGTGCCGGCGCTGAATACGCTGATCCTGCTGACCTCGGGCGTCACGGTCACGATCGCGCACCACGCCCTGAAATCAGGCAAGCGCCTGCGGCTCAAGGTCTTCCTTGCCCTCACCTTCCTGCTGGGCTTCTCCTTCGTGGCCCTGCAGGCGCGTGAATACGGCGAAGCCTACATGCACAAGGGCCTGCAGCTCGCGACCGGCATCTATGGCTCGACCTTCTTCATGCTCACGGGCTTCCACGGCCTGCACGTGACGATCGGCGCCATCATGCTCACCATCATCTGGCTGCGCACGCTCCGGGGTCATTTCACCCCGACGCGCCATTTCGCTTTCGAGGCCGTCTCCTGGTACTGGCACTTCGTCGACGTGGTGTGGCTGGGCCTGTTCGTGTTCGTCTACTGGATCTGAGGGCGGTCAGCAGCCGATTCAAAGCCCTTGAACCGGTGGATCAAGCGCGTCCACGCCTTCACGGCGTCCTCCGCGTTACTGTTCCTGCTGCCGATAGCGGCTGCTGACACACCCGCAGCAGGCCAGACGCTGCGTGATGTCGAGTTTTCTGACTACGGACAACCATCGAGCAATGCGGAGCTGATGCGACGCCTGGTGAGTCCATTGGCTGCAGCGCAGCTGAAACAGGAGCTGCTGAAGTCGGGGAAGCGATGGGCCGACCAACCGATCGACGTGTCGGCGGAGAGATTCCTGGTCCAGGTGCCGTCGCAGCCTCCCGCTGCAGGCTACGGATTGCTGGTCTTCGTGCCACCGTGGCAGGACGCGCGCATACCCCAGGGTTGGGCCGAGATCCTCAATGACTTCGGCGTGATCTATGTCAGCGCCGCGCGATCGGGTAACGAGGAAAGCGTGCTCGGCCGGCGGGAACCGCTGGCGCTGCTCGCCGCCCACAACATCATGCGACGGTACAGCGTGGATCCGGAGCGTGTGTATGTCGCCGGCTTTTCGGGAGGTTCCCGCGTGGCATTGCGCCTCGTGCTGGGCTATCCAGACCTGTTTCACGGCGCCATCCTCAACGCGGGCAGTGATTCGATCGGCAATGCGGACATTCCCCTGCCCCCGAGGGATCTGCTGCTCAGATTTCAGAGCTCCGTGCACCTGGTCTACATCACCGGTGAGCGGGACGAGCCGCACGTCAGCGATGACCTGTTGAGCGTGCGCTCCATGCGGCGGTGGTGCATGTACAACGTAACGAGTTTTCTGCAACCGCTCACCGACCATGAGGTGGCCGCGCCAGCGGCACTGTCGCGCGCGCTCAGCAGCCTGGCCAGGAGCGCTCCACCAGACCCGGCCAAACTGGCTGCCTGCCGGTCAGTGCTCGACAGCGAAATGGAGACGGGACTGCACGCCGTGGAATCGTTGATCGCCGGGGGCCAGAAGGCCCGTGCGCAGAAGCGGCTGAAAAGCGTGGACGAGCGCTTCGGTGGCTTGGCAGCGCCGCGTACCGTCGAACTGGCCTCCCGATTTTGACGGGGTTGTAGGGCACGTGGTGTTCCGGGCACCGTCGGGCTATCGTCCGTCCGCGGGGCAAGCGCCTCGCCAGAAGAGCGGGCAGTCGTGCGGATTCAGCAACACAGGAAGTAGCCATGTCGAATGAAAATGCCATCCGGCGCGAGATCGGAACCGTGGCGCTGATGTTCACGGGCCTGGGCTCCATCATCGGGTCGGGTTGGCTGTTCGGCGCGTGGCGGGCCGCACAATTGGCCGGTCCCGGCGCGATTTATTCCTGGATCATTGGCGCCGGAATCATCCTGTGCGTCGCCATCACCTATGCCGAGCTCGGCGCGATGTTTCCGGAGTCCGGCGGAGCCGTGCGCTACGGGCACTACTCCCATGGCTCGCTGGTCGGATTCGTGTCCGGATGGGCCGCCTGGATTGCCATCGTCTCGGTGATACCGGTCGAGGCCGAGGCGTCGGTGCAATACATGAGTTCCTGGCC
>DATFUG010000171.1:0-21582 GCA_035261025.1 Steroidobacteraceae bacterium
TATACGAGCGCGTGCGGGAGATTGGGCCGGCAATCACCATCAAATTCAAGGATGGAAGCGGCCTCAGGACCGGGGTCACGCCAATCAAGTACCGGGGCGTGTCGATCGGCGAGGTCGTCGCGGTTGGATTGAGCGATGACCACCAGTATGTGCTGGCTACGGCGCGTCTGCGCGGGGCGGTGGCCGCGCTGGCCGCTGACGGCGCAAGGTTCTGGATCGTGCGCCCGGAGGTAGGACTCGGAAATATAACCGGTCTTTCCACCGTCATCACCGGACCAGAAATCCAGATGCTGCCGGGTTCGGGCCAACCACGCTCCGAGTTCGTCGGCCTGGAGAACGTCCCGGCAGAATCTGAGCACAAGGGGCTGGCGATTACCTTGCACTGCACCCGCCTTGGATTCATCAGACCGCACTCGCCGATCTTTTATCGAGGCATTGAAGTTGGTGCCGTGCATGACACGCGACTCAGCCCCGACGCGACGGGCGTGGACCTGCAGGTCTTCATTTCACAGCGCTATGTTCCGCTGGTCCGGGATGGTTCGAAGTTCTGGAAAATAAGTGGAGTGGGGATCAGTGGAGGGCTCTTCCGGGGATTGGAATTCAAGCTCGAATCCCTCAGTACCCTGGTGACCGGTGGGATCGAGTTTGCCACCCCTGAATATGCGGACGGCGCATCCGCCAGGAAGGAAACGGGGTTTGAGCTCTACGACGAGCCGCAGAAAGAGTGGATGACCTGGGCCCCGCGGATACCAATCAAGAAAGAGCGATAAGCCACCGTACCGGGGCAGCGCTGTCGGATTCCTCCGACGCCGGGTTGAGCGCGCGGCCTGCGGCGCTGCAGCCACCCACCTGTCAGCCTAGTACGCGCGACGTTCGCGTTAAGTACCTGCCCTCTGACGGGGCATACCGGAGGTTCAAGATGAAAGCCTTTGAAAATCGTAGGTCCCTTTTTCGCAGTACCTTGGTCGCGGCGGCCCTGGCGGCCGGACTGGGCGCCACCGAAACTGGGCTGGCCGCCACCGGCGACGCCACCGAGGCTCAGCCTCAGAGCGACAGCGTTGGAGCGGCGATCAGCGATACGGCCATCACGGCGGAAGTCAAGGCAAGATATCTTGCCGAAGAGCAACTGAAGTCTGCGCAAATCAGCGTCACTACCACCAACGGCGTTGTGACACTCACGGGAACGGTGGGGAGCTCAGAGGCCAAAGCTGTTGCCGTGAAGCTGGCCAGGAGTGTCGAGGGTGTGAAGAGCGTGGACGGCGCCGATCTTAATATCCCATCGGCGGCAGTGACGGTCCCTCCTGCGGCGCAGGAGATGGCGCAATCCGCAGAGAGAGCCATCTCCGACAGCGTGATAACGGCCAAGGTCAAGTCGGAGCTGCTCGCCGACAGCGTGGGCAAGGGTCTTGATGTGAGCGTTACGACGGACCATGGTGTGGTCACGCTTCGCGGTAACCTCGCCAACCCTGATGCCATCAATCACGTCAAGGATATTGCCGAGAAAGTTGCCGGCGTGAAAAGTGTCGACACCTCCGGCCTTAGCTCCAGTGGCGGCTAGAAATTGCTGACGCGAACCGTCAATCCACCGAGTTGACGTGGCAATTGAGCGACGATGGAGGAACGGACCATGAATGTCGATCAAGTCGAAGGCAATTGGAGAGTGCTCAAGGGCAAGATCCGGGAATTGTGGGGGAGAGTCACTGACGATCACCTGAAGTTAATCAATCGCCGGGAGGAGATGCTCGCGGGCGGAATCCAGCAGACCTACGGGATATCCATGGAGAAAGCCGAGCGCCCGGTTTACGAGTGGCAGCGCTCGCTTGAAGCCACTGATCCGTACGCCAGTGTGGACGCGGACTTTGACGTCGTCGTAGAGGACAGGAAGCCGAGAAAAGGCTCTTGACCACGGTGTCTGAGGGCCGGGGCCGGAGGGGCAGAATGTGCCTCCGGCCCCGGCCCCGTATCGAGTGGGCGTTCCGTGGAGATTTCACGCCGAAGTGACCCCCTACGCGATGCGTTCGGGATTCGGGTGGCGTGGAGACTTGCGGTACAGTCCACCACCTGGCAGCCGTGGGAGCCTGAGAGATGCTGGGGTTTAATCGTCGTTACGTGCTGGTGCCGATACTGCTGGCGATGGCGCTGCTGGGCGGCACCTTCGTTATCGACAACGCGGCGCAATCCAGGCTGGCCCAAAGCACACTGCGTGTGCAGTCGCTGCTACAGCGCCAGACGCTGCTTTCCAAGCTGATGCAACTGCTCGTCGACGCGGAGAACGGCCAGCGAGGCTACCTGCTGACCGGCGAGGACTCGTTTCTTGAGCCCTACAGGGAGGCGATGGTTCAGCGCGAGGCGACCTTCGAGGCCCTGCGCATTGCCTACCAGCAGGGGAATCCGCAGGTCCTCGAGCAGCTTGCGGCGATCGAAGGTCTGATGAGCGACAGATTCAGCGAACTCGCCATCGCCATAAAGCTGCAGCAGACCACGAGCCAGGGCGCCGCGGCTGAATTCATCCGCACTCGTGTCAGCACCAGAACCATGGTTCGAATCCGCGACTCCGTGGAGGAACTGCGCCGCCTGGAGGCCAATTCTGTCCCGACGATGATCGCGGCCCAGCGCAGTGACCTGCTGCTGACGCGGATCATTACCGCGGCTGGAGTGGCGCTCAATATACTGCTGGTGCTGCTGGCGGGCGGCCTGATCAGTCGCAGCATCAGCAGGAGAGTGGCGGACGCTCAACGCCTGCTGTTGGAGAAAAATGAGCTGGAGACACTGGTTGCTGAGCGCACGGCGGATCTCTCGGCCCTGTCCAGTCACCTGCAGCAGGTCACCGAGCAGGAAAAAGGCGACCTTGCCCGCGAGCTGCACGATGAACTGGGCGGACTCCTGGTGGCGGCAAAAATGGACGTCACGTGGTTACGCCGAAAGGTGGGCGCTGAAGACGCCGACAGCCGTATCCGCTGGGAGCGCATCCTTGGGGCGCTGGATTCGGGCGTCGATCTCAAGCGCCGGGTTGTCGAACAGCTGCGTCCTACGTTGCTGGACAACATGGGCCTGTATTCGGCCCTGCGATGGCAGCTGCAGGAGTCGTGCGGGCGCGTGGGCCTGAAGTGCGAAGACGCCATGCCCGAGCACGAATTGCCGATCAGCAGCGCGGCTTCGATTGCCATCTTTCGGATAGCTCAGGAAGCGATGACCAACATTATCAAGCACGCCCGCGCGACAGAAGCCGACCTGTCGGTAGTTGTCAGCGATGAAGACCTGACGATGACTATTCGCGACAACGGCATAGGAGTAGTGCACTCGGGCGCGAGGGCGTCAGGCTCGCACGGATTGCTGAGCATGCGCCACCGTGTACAGGCCCTGGGCGGGACCTGGTCGATGTCGCCGGGCATCGATGGCAATGGCACCGAAGTCCAGGTCCGCGTGCCCCTGAGCAAAATTCAGATTGCGCCCGCCTGATATCGGTCAGGCGCCGTTGCGGTCGCTGCCAGTCAAGGGCGCGTGCCCTGCGCTGATCGTGGGTCAGGAGGCAACCGTAGCGGAGGCGTCGTCGGCGATTTCGCGCAACACCTCCGGGATCCGTTCAAACTCACGCGCCTTGTCCAGGAAGTGGCGTACTCCAAGCGCCCTGGCCGCACGTTGATATTGAGGCAACGCGTAGTTGGTGAGCACAATCGCAACAGGTTTGTGGGATTGAAGGGCCAGGGCGCGCAGGACACCGAAGCCCGTGCCCTGTCGCAAGTGCAGATCGAGAATGATGACGTCAATCGGCTGCGAGTGCGCGAAGGCGACCGCGGCGCGTTCGTTGTCGACAGTGCCTACAAGATTGACGCCCGGGATATGGTTCAGCAATTCACTCAGGCGATCCGCAAGGACCGCGGAGTCCTCGACGAGTAATATCTGTAATGAAGTTTTCTCTTCCATCGGGACTATCTGGAAACGACGCTGCGCACTGCCGCCATTTGACAGTCTGCCATACCGAAGGCCTGCAATATGTCGGTGATCTCCTACAGGATTGGGGTCACTGAATGAGCGAGTTGTGCAGTGCGTATGCCGTCAGGTCAGCATTGGTCTTCAAGCTCATCTTCTGCAGCACCCGGCTGCGGTAGGTACTCACGGTCTTGACACTTATACACAGTTCGTCCGCAATTTCGGAAACGGCGCGCCCCGCAGCGAGCTTACATAAAATCTGAAACTCGCGTTCCGACAGCCGGGCGTGCAGGGGCCGCTGCGCATCGCCGTCCAGATCCGACACCAGCAGCTCCGCCAGCGCGCTGCTGACATAGCGGCGTCCGCCCAGTACGGCCCGGACCGCTTTCAGGAGCTCTTCCGGTGCGCTTTCCTTGGACAGAAAACCACTTGCACCCGCGCGCAACACGTTTACGGCATACTGCCGTTCCGGAAATCCACTCAGGACCAGGACGCGCGTGTCAGGGTGGGTGGAGCGCACCTGTCGCAGCACATCGAGTCCGCTGCGATCAGGCATGTTGATGTCGAGCAGCAACAGGTCCCACGTGCCGTTACGCAGTTGCTCGAGGGTCTCGCGGCCGGTCGCCGCCTCTCCGATTTCGCGAATACTCTGGTCCGTTTCGAGAAATTGGCGCAAGCCGGCCCGTACAACGGCATGATCATCGGCAATCAGTACGCGGGTCATTGCGAAGTCCTCTTGTTCAATGGGTCTTCCGCGAGGCCGGGTTCGTGAGTATAGCCACCCGGTGGTCCGCCGATGCAATCCAACCGTCAGGCCACCCACCAGGAAGATGACGACCTGGCCCACCGCGCGTAGCGGCCTGGTGCCTTCAGGGTCTCAAAATACGGTTGACCGACGGCTCGGTCTCCACGCCGGAGGATTCCAGTGCGTGGTGATGAGTCTGCTTGTTTCCGTCCCGCGCGAGCCGTGGTAGCGTCGGGTATCTTCCGAGGAGACACCCATGCGCGCCGATTCACGTGCCGTTGCTGTCGACCCGATCTCTTTGACCCCTCGCCTGACGCGCCGCGCCGCCTTGCTCGGAGCGGCCGCCTTCCTGGCCCCGATTCCGACCAGCGTCCTGGCCGCAGCGCGAAAAGACCCGGCGCACAAGTCAGGCCTGATCAGACTCGACAGCAACGAGAATCCCTATGGTCCCTCTCCAGCCGCCCGGCAGGCGATTCTCGCGAGTGTCGGCGAGGCGCCGCGCTATGCCGACGCAACCATCGAGTCGCTGACAAAGGAACTTGCGACGCACGAGGGCGTGGCGGCGTCTCAGATCGTGATTGGCACTGGATCAGGGGAGCTGCTCAGGATGGCCGGGCTCCTTGCGATGACGAGCGCACCCGGCTCCGAACTTGTCGCCTCGCGGCCGACCTATGAAGAACTGCCGCAGTTCGCCGAGAAGATGGGCCTCAAAGTGCAATGGGTCGCGCCCGACGCCGATCATCGCCACGACCTGCCGGCGATGCGCGCCGCGGTCACCGAGCTCACGAGACTCGTCTACGTCTGCAACCCCAACAATCCGACCGGAACCGCAGTCACGCGCGAGGCACTCGAGAGCTTCATCCGCTCGGTCCCTGCGCAGTGCACCGTGATCGTCGATGAGGCTTACATGGATCTTGTCGATCAACCGGGCGTCGGGACGGTTGCCGGGCTCGTCAAGGATGTCCCGAACGTGATTGTCCTGCACACCTTCTCGAAGATCCACGGGCTCGCCGGACTCCGGGTTGGATACTCCATCTCGCCCGTGGCGCTGGCCCAGCGCTTCGCGTCGCTGACGCTCACCTGGCCGAATTCGACGGGAATCTCGGCCGCGACCGCCAGTTTCAACGACCATGCGTTCCTGAAGACGACACGTGCCGCGCTCGTGGGCGACCGCGCGCGCGTGCACGCAACGCTCGACCGGATGGGACTCAGGCGAACCGTAGCACAGGGCAACTTCGTGTTCTTCGATACCGGAGCTCCGCTGAAGCGCTTCCAGGACGGCATGCTCGCTGCGGGCATCAAGGTAGGCCGGCACTTCGACGGCTACGACACCTGGGCGCGTGTCACGATCGGAGTGCACCGCGAGGTCGATCAGTTCCTCGGCGCCCTGCCGCACGCGCTCGTTTGATCGGCCCGTCATGTCGAGAACCGCCCTTCGTGTCCGCAGCGCCCTGACATTGGAGACGCGCGCTGGCGCGCTTGCGGGAAAGCGCTGGATGGGACTGCTGGCGCACATTGGCAGCACGCACTCCATCGCGGCGGCGGCCAAGGCCGTGGGGCTGAGTTATAAGGCGGCCTGGGACGCGATCGAAGCCATGAATAACTTTTCGGACCGCCCGCTCGTGCGGCGCTTCAAGGGCGGCAAAGGCGGCGGTGGCACGCGCCTCACGGCGCGCGGCAGGCAGCTGGTCGGGACCTATGGTGCCGTGGAGGCCGAAAACAACCGCTTCCTCAATCTGCTCAATGCCCGCATCAGAAATCTTGATCAGGACCTGCGGATCATAGGGCGATTGACCATGCTGACCAGCGCGCGCAACCATTTTTCCGGCATCGTTACCCGTATCCGGCGCGGCTCCGTGAACGACGAGGTCGAGTTGCTGCTGTCGGGCGGCGAACCGCTGGCCGCGATCGTGACCCATGAGAGCGTCCAGAACCTCGGGCTCAAAGTGGGGGTCGAAGCGGTCGCGCTGATCAAGGCTTCCTGGGTGATCGTGGCCCCGGGATCCGGATCGCCACTGAAGCTCTCCGCCCGGAATCAGCTGACCGGCACGATCAGGCGATTGCTGCCCGGTGCCGTGAACACGGAAGTCGTCATCGCGCTGAAGGGCGGAAATTCCGTCGCCGCCATCATAACCAACCGCGCCGTCCGGGAGCTGAAGCTCGCCGCAGGCAAACGGGCGCGCGCCATATTCAAGGCATCGAGCGTGATACTTGGCGTCGCGAACTGAAGCGGGCTCCCGCTAGGCGAGCAGTCGCCCCGCTTCCATGAACAATACCCGGTCGGCCAGGTAGTCCACCTCGGCGCGGGCGTGCGTGACATAGATCATCGGGATATGGGTCACATCCTTGATCCGCTTGAGGAAGGGCAGGATCTGCTGCTTGAGCCGGTCATCGAGCGAGGAGAGGGGTTCATCCAGCAGCAACAGCCGCGGTGAGTACAGCAGGGCACGGCCGAGCGCCACACGCTGGCGCTCTCCGCCCGAAAGTTGTGCTGGCCGTCGATCCTGCAGAGGCCCAATCTCCAGCAGCATGAGGACCGTCTCCAGCGACAGGAGTCGATGGGCCGGGCGCAGCCGCCGGAACCCGTACAGCAGATTGTCGCGTACGCTCAGGTGCGGAAACAGCAGGCCGTCCTGGAAAACCAGGGCGAAATGCCGCCGCCATGCGGGGGTAAACTGGTTCGCACTCGTGTCCACCAGCGCCGTCTGGCCGAATCTCAGCCGGCCGACCTGCGGACGCAACAGACCGGCCAGCAGGGCCAGCAGGGTGCTCTTGCCGGAGCCGGATGGCCCGCAGATCCCGGTGACGCCGGTACCGAAGCGCCCGTACGCGGTCAGGAGAAAATCCCCGCGCGCGAACTGCAGGTCAATGCTGAGCACGGGTGCCCCAGGTTTCGGTATAACCCAGCCGGCGCTCGGCGCGGCGGCTGATGGCGTGGCTGGTGAGCAGCGCGGCCAGTGCCAGTGCCATCGACAGCGCGGCAAGACGCCACGCGGATGATTCCCCATCCGGCACGTGCATGAAATTGTAGATGGCGAGCGGCAGGGTGCGCGTCTCGCCCGGAATATTGCCGACGAAAGCCATCGTCGCTCCGAATTCACCCAGACTGCGCGAGAAACACAGCATCGTCCCGGTGATGATGCCGGGCAAGGCCAACGGCAAGGTCACCGTGATGAAGGCGCGCCACGGCGTGGCCCCGAGCGTTGTGGCCACGCTTTCCAGTCGCGCATCGATCATGCGGAAGGCGAGGCGCACGGGCTGGACCATGAGCGGAAAGGCCATGACCGCCGAGGCGAGCGCGGCGCCCTTCCAGGTGAAGGCGATCACGATTCCGAGGTGTGCCTTGAGCCAGGCGCCGAGCGGACCCTGCGTGCCGAACAGCAGCAACAGGAGATAGCCTGGAACAACGGGAGGCAATACCATCGGCAGTTGCACGAGCGCATCGAGCAGGACCTTGCCGTGAAACGAGCGCCGCGCCAGCAGCCAGCTGGTGGCGATCCCGGCCGGAAGGCACAGGGCCGTGGCCCACAGCGCGACCTTGGCCGACAGCCACAGCGCTTGCGATTCCTCGGTGGACAGGGGCGCCATGGCATCAGTGTGCGAGCAGCATAAAGCCGTAGTGCTCGAATACCGCTGCCGCCTCGGGCGAGCTCTTCAGGAAATCCAGAAACGCCTGCGCTTCGGGGCGAGCATCCCTGACCATGGCGAAAGGATACCGGATGGGCTTGTGGCTCTCGGGCGGAAAGCGCGCCAGAATCTCGACCCTGTCGCTGATCGCCGCGTCGGTGGCGTACACGATGCCCAACGGGCACTCGCCGCGCTCGACGAATACCAGCGCGGTGCGCACATCGTCGGTGCCCACAATGCGCGCCGCCAGCGCGGCCCACCAGCCGAAGTATTCGAGCGCCTGCCTGGCGTAGGTGCCCACGGGCACCACACCCGGCTCGCCCGTGCAGAGCTTTCCGGCAAATGACTTGCCGAGGTCGAAGCCCGCCGCCATGGTGACTGGAAAGCGATGCTCCTTCGGAACGATGAGCACCAGATCGTTGCCCAACAGATTGATCCGCGATCCGGGGACGATCCGGCCACGCTCTCCCAGGTAGTCCATCCACGAGAGATCAGCCGCTGCAAACAGATCGGCCGGCGCGCCGGCTTCGATCTGCTTGGCGAGAGTGGAGGAAGCGCCGAAGGCCAGGCTCGGCGCCGGATGACCCGCTTTCTGCCATTGCACGGCGATGTCGTCGAGCGCGTTGGTCAGGCTGGCCGCGGCAAACACGCGAACCGACTCCTCGGCGCGCAGAGCGCTCGCCGCTGCAAACAGGCCAATGAAAAACAGCGAGCGCGGCAGTGTGCGCATGGCATCAGTTCCTGCTTTCGTTCAGCTATGCGATATGTAGTTTGGTTTATATCGAAATCCGGTGTCAAACACCACGATTCAGGGGTGATGGCCGGGACTCGACAATCCGCTGGACGTGATTCATTGTGATGTGCCCGGGCATGGCAGGCCCCGGCGTAGTAATGGACCGGAGGCGCCTGGTGGCGGATGACGCAGAGAGCGGACTTGACCCGGGCGAGCGGGGCGAAGCCGTTGCAATCTACCGCTCCGGGCGTCAGGCCGGCTGCAATGAGCGGGCGTTCGTGCTGGGCGCCGTAGGCATTTCCAGCACGATCGGCTTTGATGGATCGGAGTTCTTGCTGCGCGTTGCGGTGGCAGACGAGGCGGCCGCCCGCGCACAGCTGCAGGCCTACGACGCGGAGACTCGCGCCGCCAGAATGCCGGTGGCTCCCGTCCCTGCGCGCCTTTTTCCGGGCGCATGGATCGGCTGCGTCGTCTACGTCGCCGTCCTGTATGGCGTGGCACTGGGTGTGTCAAAGGGCTGGTGGCGGCCCGATGCCTTCGAGCGCGGCGCACTCGACGGCGCGCGGGTGCAGGGCGGCCAGTGGTGGCGCGCCTGGACAGCGCTGACGCTGCATTGGGATGGCCCTCACCTGGTGGCCAACCTCGGTGCGGGGGTCTGGTTTGGCTACCTCGCCGCGCGGCAGCTCGGAGCCGGCACGGCGTGGTTCCTGACTGTAACGGGCGCGGCGGCCGCCAATTTCTTTGACGCTCATTTTGGTCCGGCGAGCTACCGGTCCGTGGGCGCTTCCACGGCGGTGTTCACCGCGCTCGGCCTGATCGCCGCACATTCCTGGCGGACCCGGTTTCATCTTCCGCAACGACGGGCGCTGCGCTGGGCGCCCCTGATCGCCGGTCTTGTGCTGCTGGGCTGGTTCGGCTCATCCGGGGAGGGCACGGATCTCGTCGCGCATGCGCTCGGGTTCACCGCCGGTTGCCTGCTCGGTGCACTCGCCGCACTGCGCGTCGTGGATGTGCTCCTGCGGCGCGTGCCCCAGTGGCTCACGGGATTTGCCACACTGGGGTCGCTGGCGATTGCCTGGGCTTGCGCCCTTGTCAACTGAGCACACCATTCAGGACCCATGGAAAGATCGCTAGTTATCACGGCCCTGCTGGCGCTCTTGACATGGAGCTGCGCCGCGCGCGCGGCGCAGCTGGGCGTTCTGGCGCCCGTGCAGCAGGGCGCCGAGGCCGCGAGCAAGCCCGGTCCGGGCGGCGCGTTGCGGCCGATCCTGCGGCCCGCGTCCAATGGACCGCTGTATCGGGCGCTGATGGCGGAATCCCGGCGCGGCACCGTGGCGTTCGTGCTGAAACTGGATGAGCAGGCGCAGCGCCTGAGTGGCCAGGCCTTGCAGCCGACCTGGCTGCTGTTGACGGAGGAAGAAGGTGGCTTTGCGCAGCGTGGATTCTGGTTGCGCCAGTCGGGGCATGATCGGTACATCGACCAGCCCTATGTGGCTCTCCTTACCGATGCGGCTTCCGTCACCGACGGCAGCTTCGAGGAAGTTTTTTCCCATGAGACCGGGCATGTGCTGCTGCGCCGGCTGCTGCCGAACCTGCCGGCCGGCATGTCGCGCGTCCGGCACGGCAGCCTGACCGTGACCGATGATCCGACGGCGCTCGACGAAGGGTTCGCGATCCACTTTCAGGCCCTGTCGCGCCTGCTGACCGCCAACCCCGCTCTCAGGGCTCACGATGCCGGGCTGGGCGACAAGGCCTTCACGCCGCTGTGGCAGAGCAACGTGGACGGCACCTTCCGGATCGACGGTGTGCGGCGGAACTGGTTCATACACCGCCAGCTCCTGCCGCCGGGCAATGACGACGCACCCGGACGGCGCGCCAACAGCAGCGCCTTCGATGTGGCGGCGCTGAAAAACGGCGACCAGATGATGGCCTCTGAAGGCGTGGTGGCGACACTGTTCTACCGCGCACTGGCGCGGCGGCCGTCGGTAGACAGGTACGTCTCGCTGTTTCGTGCGCTGCAGCGTTTGAGCCGCCAGGAGCTGAAGCCGGACTCGCCGCTCTTGCCGCTGCTGGTCCAGAGCTGGATCGTGACGGATCCGTCGCGGGGGAATGAGTTCCTGCGCCTGTTCATCGAGATCACTTATGGCGCCACCATCGAGACCGCTTTGCCGCACTCGACCGTGGCGCTGGCGCAAGCGGGGCGGGTTGGCAAT
Source organism: Steroidobacteraceae bacterium (assembly GCA_035261025.1). GTDB lineage: Bacteria > Pseudomonadota > Gammaproteobacteria > Steroidobacterales > Steroidobacteraceae > FEN-1191. Next base: position 11,249 of record DATFUG010000171.1, read on the forward strand.
CAGGAGGTCTTTGTCGAGCAGCTGAAGCCTGCCCGCGAGCAGTTGGCGGCGCTCACCGAGCGCACCGCGCGACAGCCCGGGCTGCTGACGGCGGCGCTGGGTCCGGCGATCTGGCTCGCCTCCAGTGCCCCACTGATCGTCAATCTCAACACGGCGGAGGCGGACGAGCTGGCAGCGCTTGATCACAGCTTCGCCTGCTGCGCCGAGAAAATTGTGGCCGAACGCGACGCTCATGGTCCCTTCCAGAGCCTCGATGACCTGGTGCAGCGCACCGGTTTGGCGGTGCCGCTGCCCAAAATGCTCAGTGATCTGGCCGCGGCCGCTATCGCGCTTGGCACCTACCCACGCTTGTAATCCGTCGCCGCGGACCACTCTGGCACCATAATCTCGCTCAATCTGGCCCTATCTGTGGGGCCAGTCAGCTGTCAAGTTCTTCGCCAGTGCTTCACACCCGGGTGCTGGAGCGGAGGGCGCTTGAGCCGATTCGGAATTGCCGCACTGCAGCTGGAATTGCCTAACGCGGACAACCTGGAACGGTTGGATGCCGAGATCGACGGCGTGCGCCGGCGCTTTCCCTGGGTGGATATGGTGATCATCGGTGAGTTGGCCAGTTTTGGACCGAGCACCGCGCACGCCCAGCCTCTGCCCGGCCCCGCCGAGGCGCGACTGTGCGCGGCAGCCGCACGGAATGATCTGTGGCTGGTTCCAGGGTCGCTCTTCGAAAAGCGCGGCGGGCGTACCTACAACACCGCTCCGGTGATTGATCCGGGCGGCAAGGTGGTTGCGCGCTACCGCAAGATGTTCCCGTTCCTGCCCTATGAAAACGGGGTCACGGCAGGAAGCGAGTTCGTTGTGTTTGACGTGCCGCAGATCGGACGCTTCGGCATATCGATCTGCTACGACATGTGGTTTCCGGAGACTACGCGCTCCCTGGCCTGGATGGGCGCTGAAGTCATCCTGCATCCGTCGATGACCAGCACTGCCGACCGTGACGCCGAGCTGGCGATTGGCCGCGCGAACGCCGTGTTCAATCAGTGCTTCTTCGTCGATGTCAATGTTGCCGGCGACCTGGGTGTGGGCCGTTCCGCCATCTTCGGTCCCGGCGGCGAGCTCGTCTGCCAAGCGGGCGCCGGTCGCGAGATCCTGGCCGTGGAGCTGGACCTGCAGACCGTGCGCAATGCCCGCACACACGGCTGGCTTGGCCTGACGCAACCGCTCAAGAGTTTTCGCGACAGCGTGGTGGAGTTTGCGCCGTATGCGCTCGGGGCGCGCCGTTCACCATATCTCGAGTCCTTGGGACCACTGAAAATGCCTACCAGAGCGGGGAGAGTGCCGACATGAAGCACTGTGTGCCAAAGCGCAATGGAGTGGCATCGCGGGCGACGCCCTCACCGATTGTCGCGGCGGCGATTGCCGGGGTGCTGTACGGTGTCGGCGGCAGCCCGCCCGCGATTGCGCAGAGCGCAGCGGCCAGTCCGGCCGCCAGTGCCACGCTCGAGGAAATCGTGGTCACGGCGACGCGGCGTGCAACTTCCGTTGCGGACATTCCGTTCAACATCTCCGCGGTCAGCGGCAAGCAGATCGAGGCGCAGAATCTGTCCAACCCAGTCGACCTGTTGCGCACCGTGGCTGGGGTTTCCGTGGTGGATCGCGGCGTTCGCAACGCCGGCACGCTGAACAATGTGCGCATCCGCGGCGTCAACGTGGATTCCGCCCAGCTCGGTGACTATGTCCCGGCAGGTGCGGCCGCCATATCCAGCTATGTCAACGACACGCCGATCTTCGCGAACTTTCTGCTCAAGGACGTGGATCGCGTCGAAGTGCTGCGTGGCCCGCAGGGCACGCTCTATGGCCGCGGCTCGATGGGCGGCACCGTGCGCTACATCCTGCGCGACCCGGTCATCGGCGAGACCTCCGCCAACGTGGCCGCTGGCGTTTCCTTCACTCACGGTTCCGGAGGGGTGAACTGGACCACCGACGGCACCGTCAATATACCGGTCAACGCGAACCTTGCGCTGCGCGCGAATTACAGCCATCAGGACAATGCGGGCGTGGTCGACTACGTCAACCTCTACAAGCTGGATGCCAACGGCATTCCCGTGGCACCGCTGGGTGTACTGAACCAGGCGACGGAGTACACCTCACAGAAGGACGCCGACTGGTCCAAGATCGACTACGGTCGCCTCGCGGCAACCTGGACGCCAACGGACGCGGCGCGGGTGGTGCTGAGCCTGGCGCACCAGAAGGACAGCACCGGCGGCCGTAGCCAGATCGTTGCGCCCGGCACCCCAAACTATGCGCTCGGCGGCACCTACGGCGAATACCAGCAGGGCGCGGTGATGCTAGAGCCTTCAGGCCGCGAGGTGTCGCTTGCCAGCCTGGAGGCGACCATCGATCTGGGCTTCGCCTCGCTGACTTCCAGCACTTCCTATACCGATCACACCGGCACCAGCACCAACGACAATTCGGGGTTGTACGCGAAGGGCTTCCCGTTCCTGTACTATTTTTATCCGCGGCTGATGGCGCAGAAGTATCGCGACTACAGCGATCGGAGCTTCGCGCAGGAAATCCGGCTGGTGTCCAAGACGCAGGGGCCGGTGGACTACATTGCCGGCCTGTACTACGAAGACGAGAAACTGCATTCGGGCGAGACCGACTGGGTGCGCGGCTTCTCCAACTGGTGGGCGGCCGAAAATGCCGTTAACCCCGGCCTGGTGTATTACTACGATCCCGTGGCACCGACCAGCGACCGCGATTTTCTCTATAGCCGCAGCGAGCAGTTCACGGAGACCGCGCTGTTTGGCGAGCTCACCTGGCATGTGACACCGAAGGCCCAACTGACGCTCGGCGCCCGCGCTTTCCGGAACAAGGACGCCAACCAGCTGACCGTGACTCCCGACCTGCCGACGCGCGTGCCGGAGACCTCGCCCCTCGTTCCTGACGTCAGCAAGAACAAGGGCATCCTGAAGCTCAACGGCTCGTGGCACCTGAGCGCGCAGGACAACCTGTACGGCACCTTTTCACAGGGCTACCGGCGTGGTGGCGTCAACGACATCCCGACGACCGGATACATCGGGGAAAATCCTGGCTGGCTGAGTTTCCGTCCGGACACGCTCAATAACTACGAAATCGGCATCAAGGGCGCGCATGAGTCCTTCAGTTACAACGCGTCGGTGTTCCGCATCGATTGGAAGGACATTCAGCTCAACACTGCCACGCCGGTCTGGGGCTATTACGTCACGACAAACGCCGGCAAGGCACGCTCGCAGGGCCTGGAGCTCGAACTGCGCGGCAAGGTCAGCAGCTCGCTCAGTTACGCGCTGGGCTATGCCTATACAGATGCGAAGCTGGTCGCGAATGCCACGCGGCCGTACGCGCCGTTCGCGCTAATCGCGCCGAGCGGGAGCCGTCTGCCTGCGGCGCCCGAGAGCGTCATCAACGCCTCGCTCGACTACACCGTGCACCTCAGTTCCGGGCTGAGCCTGGTGCCGCATCTGGATGCTTTTTACCAGAGCAGCACCCTGAGTCGGCTGGCCACCACCAAAGCGGCGGCCATCCCGATGGATTCCTACACGATAGTGAATGCCTCCCTCGCGCTCGATTCCGACAAGTGGACGGTGGCCCTGCAGGTGCGGAACCTCACCAACGCCGCGGCCATTTCGGGCATTTTCCCGGAGAGCCAGTTTGGCAGCGCCCCACTGTACCCGGATTACTTCAACTTCTTCATCAACGCCAACGGGTACGGGTTCTTCGGTGACACCACGCGCGAGCTCATTGCCAGGCCCAGGACGATCGGGTTGATCGCGAAGTACCGCTTCTGACGGACGAGCCGCGCGTGAACGCCCTCTTCACTGAGGTTCAGCAGCACATCGAGGCCGGGCGCCTGCCTGCGGCGCGCCGCGCCGTGCACGGGCTGCTCGAGCAGCAGCCGGAGCTGGCCGAAGGATGGATGCTGCTGGCGCTGGCCGAGCAACGGTTGCAGCACCACGAGGCCATGCTCGCAGCGGTGCGCCAGGCCGCGCGCATCCAGCCAGACAACGTGCAGGTGATGCTGAAGCAGGTCGAAGCCCTGTTGCTGTGCGGCGTCGGCGCCGAAGCACGCCTCATGCTCGCCCGGCTGGAGGAGCGAGCCGACAGCGATGCGCGCCTGTTGACCGCGATCGCGGGCCTCTACACCAGCGCGAACGCACACGAAGACCGGCTGCGCTGTGCACGGCGGGCGCTGGCCCTGGCACCGGCCGAGCCTGCTCTGCTGGGCAGCTGTGCTGCCGCCGAGACCGCCTGCGGCCTGATCCAGGATGCCGAGCGGCATCTGGACGAACTGCTGGCGCAGAAGCCCAATGACTACGGCAGTTACTATCGGCGCAGCATCCTGCGCCAGCAGCATGCCGATCGCAATCATGTCGCAGAACTGACGAGTGTGCTGGCGAGCCTGCCGGCGCAGTCCGCCGACATCATTCCGCTCTGTTACGCGCTGGCGAAGGAGTACGAGGACCAGGCTTGCTACCTGCTGTCCTTCGCTCACCTGCGGCGCGGCGCCGGGCGGCGCCGGCGTGGCATGACGTACGAGGTGGCCGACGACGAGGCGGTCATGAGGGCCGTCATCGAGGCCTTCGATCTGCGTCGCCTGTCAGCAGTCGGAACCGTGGGGGATGCCGATCCGGCGCCGATTTTCGTGACGGGATTACCGCGCAGCGGAACCACGCTCGTCGATCGCATACTCAGCAGCCACTCCGCGGTGCACAGTCTGGGCGAGATCAATGACCTGGCCTACGCGATCATCAAGCTGACGCGCGCCGCCGACGGGCCGGTCGAGGATGCACCGAACCGTCTGCAGCAGGTTGCGCGCTCCGCGCAGCTCGATTTCACGGCGCTGGGCCGCGACTACCTGGCGCGCCTGGCGGGCTACCCTCGCGACAAGCCCCGTTTCATCGATAAAACACCCTGGAATTTCCTCTACCTCGGGCTGATCGGGCTGGCCCTGCCGCAGGCGCGGATTATCCATCTGCGGCGCAATCCCATGGACAGCTGCTTCGCGCTCTACAAGACGCTGTTCCGCGGTGGCTCTCCTTATTCCTATGATCTGGGCGATCTCGCGCGCTACTACCTGGCCTACCACGCCTTGATGGAGCACTGGCGCCAGGTCCTGCCCGGGCGCTTCCTGGACCTCGACTATGAACAGCTGGTGAGCTCGCCCGAGGCCGCATCGCGCTCGGTGCTGGAGTGGTGTGGGCTGCAGTTCGAACCGCGATGCCTGGAATTCCATCGCAACGCGGCACCCGCGGCCACCGCCAGCGCCGCACAGGTGCGCGAACCGATCCACACTCGTTCGGTCATGAACTGGAAGCACTACGCCGCGGAGCTGCAGCCGCTCGAGCAGGCCCTGCGGGCGGGTGGACTCAGCATCGACTCGTCCGGCTGAGCGGCGGACGGCGCCTCGCTCGCAAGCCGCGGGCCAGACTGGCATCATGGCCTTAAGGAGACTGGCCCTATGCGCAGCCCGCCCCGCGTTGACCCTGTGCCCGCAGGCGCGCGCGAATGAAATCGCTGAAATACGACTTCACCCTGTCCGTTGATGCGAACAGCTCCCTGGGTCTGCAGCACCAGGTGCGGCAGCGGCTCGTCGATGGCATCAGCCGCGGCATCCTGCGCCCCGGGCGCCGCCTGCCTTCCTCGCGGCGGCTGGCCGAGCAGACGGGCGTTTCGCGAAATACGATTACGCTGGCCTATGACGCCCTGCTTGCCGAGGGCCATCTGCAAAGCCGCCCGCGCAGCGGCATCTACGTGGCCGCCGATGTGCAGATCGAGCGGGTCACCACCGGTCGCCGCGGACTGCGGAAATATTCCACGGACGCGGACAGCAAAGTGGCGCCGGCGGCGGACCGGGGGTTTCGCGTGCCGCCCAACTGGCGGCAGTACCCGTTTCCATTCATCGATGGCTGCATCGACCCGGAGCTCGTTCCCGTCGAGGGCTGGCGCGAGGCCCTGCGCCTGTCCTGTTCCAGGCAGGACCTGCTGCGCTGGGGCACGGCTGCCGATGGCGCGGACGATCCAAGACTGCTCGATGAGCTGCGCACCAAGCTGCTGCCTTCCTGGGGTATCAATGCAGCTGCGGACGAAGTGCTGGCGACGGTATCGATTCAGCAGGCTCTGCATCTCGTCCTGGAAACCCTGCTCGGTCGCACTTCCAGCGTCGTGGTGGATACCGCGCTCGATCCGGAAGTGCGTCGCTTCATGCGCTCGCGCAATCTGATGCCCTTGCCTCTGGCCTGGGAAGGGGCCACGGCCAGGCTCAGCACGTCGCTGGCCCGCGAGGCGGTGGTCCTGGTGGGCTCGCGGCGCGCAGCGGCGGGCTCGATCAGCACTCGCGAGCGCGCCGAGGCCCTGTTGCAGGCGGCAGCGGCGAGCGACGCCATCATCGTGGAGTGCATGCACAGCTTCGAGTTGCCGGAGCACTCGCGCGATTCGGTCGCACTGCGCGCCCTGAGCCGCACCGGCCGGGTGGTGTCGATCGGTGGCCTGGCGGCGGTGACGGCCCTGGGCACCGCGCCCGGCGTCATCCACGGCAGTGCGCGCACCATCGCCAGAATTCGCAGCCTGCGGCGCTTCACCGGCGGGGAGTTTCCGGCCGGACTGCAGCGTGCCTGGGCCTATTTCATCGGGCTCGGGCACTATGCGCGGGCGCTGGCGCGCGCCCGCGTCAAGCTCATGGCGCGCCGCACCGCGCTGCGCGACGCCTTGAATCACTACCTGCACCGCTTTGTGAACATCGCCACGCGGCCGACTTCGAGTGCTTACTGGATCAGCGGAGGACCGCAATGGAACGCGGAGCACCTGGCGCGCGCCGCGGCGGAGGTGGGCGTGTTGATCGAGCCCGTGACCGGGACCGACGAGACGGCGCAGTTGTGCATGGGGGTGACGAGCATCGCCACCGCGCAGGTGCGCGAAGGCGTGGCGACACTCGCCCGCATCATCCGCGCCGATCCACAGCTGGGCTCGCGCAATCTGCGCGACGAGGCCCTGCCGATATTGACCGGATCGGCGCTGCGACGCGTGCTGTCCGGCACCACTTTGCTGTACAACACCGTCTATGGCGAGCCTTGCACCCTGCATCTGGGCGCCGACGGGACCCTGAGTGGGCGGGCGGGATATTCAAAGGAGGATCGCGACAGCGGTCGCTGGTGGGTGGAGGGCGATCGCTGGTTCCGCCAGTGGCACCAATGGGCCTACGGCGAGGCGGCCGGCTACTTCATCGTGGTGCAGAAGGAGCAGATGCGTATCTTCAACAACGATGGATTGCTGGTGGACACCGCCGTGATCGTGCGGCGTCAGCGCAAGAGGAGAACGGGTTGAGATTTCAGGACGTCAAGGCGGTCGTGACTGGTGCAGCGTCCGGGCTGGGGAGGGCGACCGCCGCTCGCGTGATCCAGGCCGGAGGCAGGGTCGCCCTGCTTGATCTGCAGGATGCGGCGGGGCAGGCCGTGGCCACTGAGCTGGGAAGCCAGGCCAGTTTTCATCGGTGCGACGTGACCAGTGAAGCCGAAGTCGATGCCGCCATGCAGACGGCCGCACTGCACATGGCGGGCATCAATTTGCTGGTGAACTGCGCCGGCGTCATCGGCGCCGGGCGGGTGCTGGGCAAGCAGGGACCGATGGCCGGAGAATTCTTTGCGCGGGTCGTGCGCATCAACCTGCTCGGCACCTTCCTGTGCGACAAGGCTGCGGTCGCCCTTATGCAGCACAATGTTCCGGTGGCGGACGGCGAGCGGGGGCTCATCATCCATACCTCTTCGGTCGCTGCTTTCGAGGGGCAGATCGGTCAGGCGGCCTACGCCGCGACCAAGGCCGCCGTCGCCGGCATGACCCTGCCGATGGCGCGGGAATTTGCGAGATTCGGCATCCGCTGCGTCGCCATTGCGCCCGGTACCTTCCAGACGGCGATGGTCGAGCAGATTCCGCAGGACATCCAGGATTCCCTGAGCAAGCAGGTGCCATTTCCGCAGCGACTCGGCCGGCCGGAGGAATTTGCACAACTGGTGCAGAATATTTTCGAGCTGCCGATGCTCAACGGCGAGACCATCCGCCTCGATGGCGCCATACGCATGGGACCGCAGTAAGCCGGCCCTGCCGCGCGGTCGCAGGTGGTGGGCCGGCGAGCTGAGCGTTAGACTTCGGTTCATGCGACGCACACTCTCGGGACCTGAAGGCACGGTGCGCCGCCTGCGCCTGCAGAGCGCGGTACTGGAGAACAACCTGCTGGGCGATCCGGCCGACCGGATCATCGATGTCTATGTGCCGCGCGGGCAGAGCGGTGCGGGGCTGCCGCTCCTCGTCGATCTGGTCGGCTACACCGGCGGAGGTCCCGCCCACACCAACTGGAAGAATTTTGGCGAGAACGTGCCCGAGCGCCTCGATCGGTTGATCGGCGCGGGCGTCATGCCGCCCGTGGTCGTTGCCTTTCCGGATTGCTTCACCCGCTTGGGCGGCAACCAGTACATCAACAGCGCGGCCATGGGTGCCTGGACGGATTTCCTTGTCCGGGAGGCCGTGCCCTACGTTGAAAAGGAATTTCACTGCGGCGGTGAGGGTCGGCGCGGCGTTTTCGGCAAGAGCTCGGGCGGCTACGGCGCCGCGGTGAATGCCATGCTCCGCCCGGACTTCTGGGCCGCCGCCGCATGTCATTCGGGCGACATGGGCTTCGAGACCGCCTATCTGCCGCCGCTGGTCGCGATGCTGCCTGCGCTGGCCAAGGCCGGTGGCGTCCGCGCCTGGCTTGAGGAATTTTTCGCCAAACCCAAGGCCAAAGACGAGGATATCCAGCGCCTGGAAATGCTTGGCATGTGCGCCAGCTACGATCCCGACCCGAAGGCCTTCATGGGCGTGCGCCTGCCGCTGGACCCTGAAACCGCCGAACTCCTGCCCCAACGCTGGGCGAATTTCGCGAGCTGGGATCCGGTGAACATGGTGGAGAGCAGGGGCACAGGTCTCGGACAGCTCAAGGCGCTGTATATTGACTGCGGCGATGTCGATCAATTCAATCTGGTCTACGGCGCGCGCCGGTTCGTCCGCTCCCTGAAGCGGCAGCAGATTGCGCATCGCTACGAAGAATTTCCGGATGATCACTCGAATGTTGACTATCGGATGGACATGAGCCTGCCGTTCCTGGCAATAGCCCTGTCACAATGAACCCGGCGCGAGACCAGGTCGGCCGGGTCATGGAGAAAGCAATCATGGATCGTCGCCTGTTTGTATCCCTGTCGGCCGCCCTGGCCGCGACCGCGGTGTTCGAGCGCAGCGCCGGCGCGGACACGGTACCGGGCTCTGAGGATGAGCGACTCCACGCGCTCCTCGATACCTTCCTGGACGAGATACTCAACGAGCAACCGCAGTCCGCCACCCAATGGGGTCTCGACTCCGGAGCGCGCGTCGCGCTCAGGAGCCGCCTGGATGATTACTCCTCGCAGGCCCCCACGCGCTGGCTGGCATCGTCCGGGTCCAGGCTCGAGCGCCTGCGGCGCATCGATCGCGCGCGTCTCTCGGCGAACGCCCGGGTTGATCGCGATGTGGTGCAGTGGTGGCTCGATAAAGTTGTCGCGGGCACGCGCCGATTCCCCTTCGGCGAAGTCACGGTCGTCACCTGCTCGCCCTACGTTTTCAGTCAGCTGAGCGGACCCTACCAGAGCGTACCGGACTTCCTGGATTCACAGCATCCGGTGCGTACGGTGGATGACGCGGAAGCGTATCTGGCGCGACTGGCGGCATTTCCGGCCGCGCTGGACGCGACCACCGAGGCCCTGCGTGCCGATGCCGCGCACGGCATTCTGGCCCCCGATTTTACGCTCGACACGGGCATTGGCGAGGTCGCGCAATTGCGCGCGGTGCCTGCCGCGGAGCACGGGCTGGTGACATCGTTGTCGCGGCGCGCCGCCAAGGCAGGACTGGCGGGTGCCTGGGGCGCCCGGGCCGCTGCGATCGTGGCCGACAAGGTCTATCCCGCCCTTGATCGGCAGCACAGCGCCGCCGCGGAACTGCGCCGCGGAGCGAAGCACGATGCGGGCGTGTGGAAGTTGCCCGATGGCGAGGCCTACTACGCCGCGGCGCTCGCCTTTCAGACGACTACGGATCGCACTCCGAAGGACGTGCACCGCCTGGGGCTCGATCAGGTCAGCGAGATCTCTGCCCGGCTCGACCAGCTGCTGCGCCAGCAGGAGCTGTCCTCCGGATCCGTCGCTGACCGGCTGAACGCGCTCTCGCGCCGCCCCGACCAGCTCTACCCCAACGACGATGCGGGCAAGGAAGCCCTGCTCAATTCACTACGCGCCCAGGCCGAGGCC
>DATFUG010000172.1:0-23999 GCA_035261025.1 Steroidobacteraceae bacterium
GCTGCATGGCGGTGCGCAGCGTGGGGCAGCGCCTGGCACGGCTGTATCCGGCCCGCGGCGGCGATGGCAACGAACTGCCCAATCAGCCGATACTTCTCTAGAATCGGGGGCATGAAGCTCGCGACACCCGCGCTGCGGTGGACCGCCTGGCCGCTCCTGTGCGCCCTGGCCGGTTGCTCCCTGATCAAAGCGCCCTGGACCCGCCAGGCGCCGCCAGCAGCGACTGCCCCACCGGTGGCGGAGGCGCCAGCTGAGCCGGCCCTGCCCCTGCCCGTGGCGACCCATGAGTTCCCACTGGACGTCAACAATGAGGACGTCTTCGGCGCCGTCCAGGTCACGATCGCCTCGAAGGATGACACGCTCCCGGATATCGCGCGGCGCTTCAACGTCGGCTACGAAGAAATCGTGCGCGCCAATCCGGGCGTCGACCCGTGGATTCCGGGAGCCGGTCGCCATATCGTGGTGCCGACACAATTCGTACTGCCCAACGCACCGCGCGAGGGCGTGGTCATCAATCTCGCGGCGATGCGCATCTACTATTTTCCCAAGCACAAGAAGGGCGAGACGGCGCTCGTCTACACCCATCCGATCGGCGTGGGCAAAGTCGGCTGGCAGACGCCCGAAGGGGTCACGAAGATCGTTTCGCGCGAGGAATTTCCCACCTGGCGGCCGAGCCCAGGCGTGCGCCAGGAGCACGCGGCCAATGACGATCCCGTGCCGGCCGTCGTCCCGCCGGGACCGGACAATCCGCTGGGCAGGTACAAGTTCACGCTCGGCTGGCCCAGTTACCTGATCCACGGCACCAACAAGCCCTACGGCGTGGGGCTGCGCTCCAGCCACGGTTGCATCCGCCTCTATCCGGAAGACATCGAGCAATTCTACGAAGCGGTGCCGCTCGGTACGCCGGTGCGGGTGGTCAACCAGCCCTTCCTGTTCGGCTGGCACGAGGGCCGCCTGTATCTTCAGGCCTATACTGTGTTCGAGGACGATGCGCGCAACTGGACCAAGGCGCAGAAAAAACTGCTCCTGAAGTCGATGTCCCCGCGCCTGGAAAAGCTCCTGAAGGCCAATGACACCAGCATCGACTGGGACGCGGTGGCGCGCGTCGCGCAGGCGCCGCGCGGCATCGCGGTGCCCGTGAGTGCCACCGCGGGCACTCTTGAAGCGGTGCTGGCCGGCGCGCCGCTGGTGCAGAACCGGATTCCCCCAGGCGCCACCTGGGATGGCGCCGATGAGGTCGATGCCGACGCGCTGAGCTACCAGCAGCTGCTGTCGGAGCGCGAGAGCAAACCCCCACCGGTGAACGATGCTCCACCCTCCAAGCCCCGTGGCTGAGCCGGCCGGCGCGCCCGTCGATGCGGCGCCGGCACCGATCGCGCCGCTCCCGACGGCGGTGACCGCGTTCATCGGCCGCACCCTCAAGGGACCTCTCGACACACCCACCGCGATCGCCAGCTTCGCCGACTATCAGCAGCACTTCGGCGGGTTGTGGCAGCCCGCGCCGCTCAGCTACGCGGTTGAGCAGTTCTTCGGCAATGGCGGCCAGCAGGCCATCATCGTGCGCGTGGCCAACGGCGCGCGGCCGCCCAGCCTGCGCCTGCCGGCGGCAAGCGGTGCCCTGCTGCTGCGCGCGCTCGCGCCCGGCACGCGCGAATACCTGCGGGCCTCGATCGATTACGACGGCATTCCCGCGGCCGAGGACGATCAGTTCAATCTGGTGCTGCAACGCCTGCGCATGCCCGATTCGGAGTGGATCGAGGAGCAGGAGATCCTGCGGTGCGTGTCGATCCGCCCCGGATCGGAGCGTGCAGTGGATCGTGTGCTCTCGGCCTCGCATCTGATGCGCGTGGCAGGACCGCTCCCGGAGCTGCGGCCGGAACGCACTGCGCCGGCGCGAGCGGGCGGTGTCGTCGGTTACCAGGCCGCCAGCGCGGACGGCGCCGATGGGACGGAGCTCAGCGACTACGACCTGATTGGCGATGAGGCATCCGGCACCGGCCTGTTTGCGTTGCGCGGCGGCCCGCGCTTCGAGCTGCTGTGCCTGCCGCCGCTGGGGCGGGAGCTGGACGTGGGCCTGGCGGCCTGGCTGGTGGCGGCGCGGCTGTGCCGCGACCGCCAGGCCATGCTCATCGTTGATCCGCCGCGCAGCTGGGACAGCCCGGAGGCGGCGCTGGCGGGCGCGGCGCGCTGGCCCTTCCACAGCGCCAACGCGCTGATGTTCGTGCCGCGCTTCATAGCCGCCGATCGCCTGCGCGGGCGCAACGCCCTGTTTGCTCCGTGTGGCGCCATCGCGGGCCTGCTGGCGCGCAGTGACGCGGCCGGCGCGCAGCCCGAAGCGCCCGCGAGCGCGGCGTACCTGCGGGCCCCGACGCGGCCGCAGTTTTCGCTCGACGCTGTGCAGCGCCAGGCGCTGGCGCAGCACGGTGTCAACGGCTTCGAGGACCTGCGGCCCAGCTTCGCCGCAGTGCGCGGCGCACGCATCCTGCTGCCAGAGAGCTCGGGCAGGGGCGAGTCCTGCGATCTGCACACGCGCCGGCTCACGCTATGGCTGCAGGCCTGCATCCTCGAGGGTACGAGCTGGACGCGCCTGGACAGCGGCGGAGCGCAACAGTGGCAACGCGTGCGTGCGCAGGCCGATGCTTTCCTGGCCTCCGCCGCGGCATCCGGGGCCTTCGGCGATGATCAGGACCGTGAGCGCTACTTCGTGATCTGCGATGAGCGGCTCAATTCCGCGGAGTCAGTCGCGCAGGGCCGCTGTTGCCTGCTGTTCGGATTTGCCGCGCGTGGCGCGCACGAGCATCAGTCCTGCCTCGTGACGCATGCGCGCGGCGGCAGCAGTGTGCGCGTGGTGAGCAGCAATCGCCTGGCGACGGAGGGCGCACGCGTCGCGGCGGAGATCGAAACCTCAATCCTGGGTCAGCTGGTGAGCGCGGCCTGAGCTGACTGACCCGGAGTATCATGGCGCCATGCCGGAACGATACGTCATTTTTTCGCATGGCGGCGAAGGTGAGCCATGGAGCCGCAAGATCGTGGGCCTGGCGGACATCGCCCGCAACGAAGGGTATCGCGCCGACTCCCTCGACTACCGCGGCATCGATTCACCGCGCGACCGGATCACCAAGCTGGTCGAACACTGCCAGAAACTGCCGGGTGAACTGGTGCTCGCCGGCTCGAGCCTCGGCGGCTACGTGGCGGTGGCCGCCGCCTCGCTCCTGCATGCGCGCGGCGTGTTCCTGCTTGCCCCGGCGTTGCTGATGGATGACCTGCCCCGGCTCCGCAAGGGCGTGATCGACTGTCCGACGACCATCGTGCACGGCTGGCGCGATACGGTGGTGCCCGCGGCGCACAGCATCGCCTTCGCGCGCCAGTATCAGGCGACACTGCATCTGCTCGACACCGATCACCGCATGTACGATCAACTGCAGACGATCAATCATTTCTTCGCGCACTTCCTGGTGGCGATCGATCTACGCCTGGGTTTCCGCTAGCGGCCCTGGCGCGCCATTCGATGGACTCGCTCCCTGCCCGGTTTGTTGCGTACTGGACGCGTGCGCGGCTCGAACCGGCGGACGTCGCCGCGCGCCTGCGCGACAGTGCGGCGCCGGTCTGCTACGTGCTGGAGCGGCGCAGTGCCGTCGATCATGCCGTGCTGCGTACGATCTGCACGGCCCAGCGCCTGCCGCGGCCGCGACGCCGGCTGTTGCCGGCGCCGGCGGTCAGCGCCCGCGCCGCTTTTGCCCTGGAGCGGCCGGTCGGATTCTGGCGCACGCGGCTCGATCGGCGCGCGCCGGCGGAACTCGCCTTGCTCATCGATGCCTTGCGCAACGAGCGGTCGCTGGATGTCGCGCTCGTGCCCACCGCGGTGTTCTGGGGCCGGGCTCCGCAGAAGGAGCCCTCGCTGTTCCGCCTGATGCTGGCTGAGGACTGGGCGATCGGCAGCCGCCTGCGGCGCGCCTTCGCCGTGCTGGTCAACGGCCGCAATGTGATGGTGCAGATGGGCGATCCTGTCTCGCTCCGGAGCCTCCTCGGCGGTGAGGCCGACACGGCTTCGGCGGCACGCCGCGTGGCGCGCGTGCTGCGCGCGCAGCTGGCGCGGGCGCGGGCGGCGCGCATCGGGCCCGACCTGTCACACCGGCGCACCATTGTTGCTGAGGTCCTGCGCTCGCGCGCCGTGCGCCAGGCGGTCGCACAGATGGCGCGCGACCGGAGCGGTGAGAGCCGGCGTCTGGCGCTGCTCGAGGCGCGGCGCTGCATCGATGAGATCGCCGCCAACTACTCGCACGCCTTCGTGACCTTCGCATCGCTCCTGCTCACCCGGCTGTGGAACCGGCTGTACGACGGGGTAGACCTCACCCACGTCGAGCGTACGTTGCAGCAGGTGGCGGACGGGAACGAGCTGGTGTACGTGCCCTGCCACCGCAGCCACATGGACTACCTGCTGCTCTCCTACGCGATCTACCGCCGCGGCTACGCGGTACCGCACGTGGCCGCGGGCGTCAACCTGAACCTGCCGGTGGTGGGCCGGTACCTGCGCAAGGGTGGCGGATTTTTCATGCGCCGGAGCTTTCGCGGCAGCTCGCTTTACACCGTGGTCTTCATGCAGTACCTGGCCGCAATCATGGCACGCGGCCACGCGATCGAATATTTCATCGAAGGCGGACGGAGCCGGAGCGGCCGGCTGCTGGCGCCCATGACGGGCATGCTGTCGATGACCGTGCGCAGCTTCCTGCGCCAGCCGCGCCGTCCCGTGGTATTCGTGCCGGTGTACTTCGGCTACGAACGCATCTGGGAAGGCGCCACCTACATCAATGAGCTGTCGGGACTGCCCAAGGAGAAGGAGTCGATCGGCGTGCTGATGCGCAGCCTCGCGCGCCTGCGCGAGCGCTTCGGGCGCGTGCACGTCAACCTGGGCGAGCCGATACATCTTGACCGACTGCTCGAGCGGTACGCGCCGGACTGGCGCACGGGCGGCGGCAATGGCCAGGAACGGCCGCGCTGGGTCGGGCCACTGGTCGATGAGCTGGCCGGCCATGTGATGCGCAACATCAACGCCGCGGCCGCGGTCACCCCGGTGAACCTGCTGGCACTGGCGCTGCTGGCGACGCCGCGCCACATGGCACTGGCCAGTGAACTGCAGCTGCAGCTCGATACGCTGCTGGCGGTGCTGCGCCTGGTGCCGTACAGCGATCGGGTCACGCTCACGGAGCTGCCGGCCTCCGCCATCGTCGATTATGGCGTCCGGCTGCGGCTGATCACGCGCGAGACCCATCGCGCCGGGGAGTTCGTGCGCATGAGCGCCGGGAACGCGGTGCTGGCCACCTACTACCGCAACAACGTCCTGCACCTGCTGGCGCTGCCCTCGCTCGTCGCCTGCTGTTTTCTGGGCAATGCCGGGTTGCCGGAGGAGGACATCCAGCGCTTTGCGAGCCGTATCTACCCGTATGTGGCCGCCGAACTGTTCCTGCGCTGGACCGAGGAGGAAGTGCCTGCGGTCGTGTCCGCCGTGCTCGCGGCGCTGGCGCAGCGGGGGCTCGTGGAAAGCGACGGCGCCGGACACTGGCGCCGGCCGGCGCCAAGCTCGGCCGCGGCGATGCAACTGTCGCTCCTGGCGCAGGTCACGCTGCAGACGGTGGAGCGCTACTACCTGGCGATCGCGCTGCTGATCCGCGCCGGGAGCGGGGCGATCACCCAGAAGTCGCTGGAAGAGAGCTGCCAGCTCATGGCGCAGCGCATGACGCTGCTGTACGGCTTCAACTCGCCGGAATTCTTCGACCGCGCACTGTTCGGCAATTTCATCAGTCTGCTACGCGCGCGCGCGGTGCTCAGCGTCGATGCCGCGGGTCACCTGGTGTTCGATGCCGTGCTGGTGCGCGTCGCCGAGGACGCCGAGATCGTGCTCTCCGAGCAGATCCGCCATTCAATCCTGCAGGTCACCCACGGCTAGCGCCCGCGGGGGCGGTGCTAGCGCGGCCAGAGCCACCCGAACATGCCGCCGGTCAGCAGCGCGAACACCAGGCCGTCGATCATGGTGACCACGGTCATGCGCCAGTTGCGGCGGTACCAGATGGACGCCTGCGGGAGCGCCATCGCGTAGCCCATGAAGGCGGCAAAGCCGGTGAGGCGAAATACGGCCAGGTAGGGCGCGCCGACGCCGAGTTCGCGCCCGGCGATATAGGCGCAGCACACGCCGATCGCCAGCAGGTACACGAACCATTGCACCAGGCTCCTGCCCATCGCCATGTCGCCGCTCGTTACCGTGAGCATCATGAAGGGTCCGCGCGCCATCTTCTGCTTGAACTCGGGGCTGCGCATCTCCTTCATGTTCTCGCACTTGGGTACGGCGTAGTCGCCGTGTGGAACGTTCAGGCCGCGTACGGCGTCGAGCAGCGCATCCTGCTGCGGCAGGCGGCGCAGGTCGTTCCAGTGGTAGCCCAGAAACATGTGCATGATGGAGCTGACGGCAAAGACGGCGACGGCGGCCAGCACGATAGGCAGCCACAGTGAAGCAATCGAAATCATAAATCCCCCTATTTGGTGTCGGAGTTTCCGTATCAGTCGTCGTGGCGGACAGCGGCTCGCAGCCGCTTGTTGCGCTGTTGGTGCAGTTTAGCCTCAATCCGCCGTTCCCTGGCAGCCCGTGTCGGGCGGGTAGCGCGGCGCGTCTTCGGCACGACCAGGGCGCGCGTGATCAGCTCCTGCAGCCGGGCCAGGGCCTCGCGCCGGTTGCCTTCCTGGGTGCGATGGTTGCGCGCCATGATCAGGATCTCGCCCGAGTCGAGCAGGCGACGGCCGGCGAGCGCGCGCAGCCGCAGCTTGGCGCGCTCATCGAGCAGGCGGGTGGCCGCCAGGTTGAAGCGCAGCTGCGCCGCGCTCGCCACCTTGTTGACATTCTGTCCGCCCGGGCCGGTGGCGCGCACGAAACTCAGGGAATAGTCACTGTCGGGAATCTGCACGGCGGCGCTCACGGGTGGCTTTCGCCCCCGAGCATCCGCACTTCGTGCTGCGTCACCGGGATCGTGATGCCGTGGTCGCGAAACAGGCGCCAGATGCGCCGGTTGACATCCGAGCGCACGTTATTGACGCCGTTTTGCGGGTCGGCGATCCAGAAACGCAGCTCCAGGTCCATGCCGTGGTCGGCAAACTGGATCAGGCGCGTGACCGGCGCGGGCTCGGTCAATACGCGCTTGTTGCCCTCCACGGCGCCGAGCAGCACCTGCAGCGCGACTTCCGGATCGTCGCGGTAGCTGATGCGCACCGGTAGCTTCAGGCGCACCTTGCGGTCCGAGTAACTCCAGTTGATGAACGTGCCGGTGATCAGGTTCTGGTTGGGCACCAGCGTGTCCACGCCGTCGCGGTCGCGCACCACGACGCAGCGGCCGCGCAGTTCCTGCACCCAGCCGAAATTCTCCGTGCTGGTGCCCGTGAGGCCGGTGAAGCTGATGACATCGCCCGGTTTGATGGATTTGTCGAGCAGCAGCACGAAGCCGCTGACGAAGTTGCTGGCGATCGCCTGCAGGCCGAAGCCCAGGCCGATGCCGATCGCGCCGGTCAGCAGCGTGAGTGCGGTCAGGTCGAGACCGGCCGCATTGACGCCCAGCAGTGCACCGAGGCTGATCAGGAAAACATGGCTGAACTTGCTGATGCCGAGGCGTGTCGAGGCCGCCACGCCCGCCAGCTTCATCACGCGCCGCTCGACCGCACGGGCGATCAGGCCGCTCGCCAGCATGAAGCCGGTCACCACGACGACGCTCTTGAACAGCGACCAGAGGGAGAAGTGCCCCTTGCCGGGCACCAGGTCGACCGCGTCGAGCGCCGTCTCGATGGCCGTGTACCATCCCACCAGCTGCAGGGCGATCACCACCCACACCAGCCAGGTCAGTCGCGACTCCCAGCCGTGCAGCCAGGAGAGCGGCCCGAGGAGCCTCCCGATCAGGAAGAAACCGACGCGCACCATCAGGTACGCGATGGCCAGATCGAACCCCGTGTCCAGCACCCCCGTCGGCAGCGCCAGGCCCGCATAGAGGGCGCGGGCGAGCAGCAGCAGCGGCAGCGCACTGATGGCCGGCGTGAGCACGACCAGCGCCTCCACCAGCGCGGCCTGCCAGGGCAGGGTCGGCGGAGCGCGGCGCCGGCAGACTTCGCGCGCCGCACGACCGGCCACCAACGCCAGCGCGAGCGCTACGGCGACACCCGCCAGCTGCACGAGCGCCTGCGGATTGTCCAGCTGGTGGAAAACACGCGCCAGCATCGCGAACATTTCTTTCACGGCGCGCCGCCCTTATGCATTGAGATCCGGTATGAGCTGGCTTTCGAGCAGCAGGATCTGGTCCTTGAGCACCAGTTTGCGTTTCTTCAGGCGCTTGAGCTGCAGCTCGTCGATGTTGAAGTCCAGCGACAGGCGCGAGATGACCTCGTCCAGGTCACGATGTTCTATGCGCAAGTCCCGCAACTTCTGCATGTTGCGGAATAATTCGCGATCGACTTTGTCGCCCGTATCTCTCATGAGGCTTGCGGTGCAGACCAGGCCGGCGGGGCCCGGCTTCGGGACCTCTGTCCCAGCTGCTCGGTGACGGACACGACGCCCTCGGGTAGCTTAGCTAAGCGACCCAGCGGGCGCCACGGGAGCCCTGGAAGGTGAAAATCCGAGCCGCTGGAGCCCGCCAGGCTGTTGCGCCGCGCCAGCGAGGCGGCCTGGCTGGCGTCACCCGGGCCCATCCCCGCGAGGCTCACTTCGAGGCCCAAGCCGCCCGCGGCGCGAAACAGGGCGCACAGCTCACGCAGGGTGCCGGCGGAGGTCCGGTACCGGTGGGGGTGGGCGAGCACCGGGATACCGCCGGCCGCCACGATGACTGCAACCGTCGCCTCCAGGGTCGGCCATTGCGCGCTGACCGCGGCGCGCTGCCCGCGCGCCAGCCAGCGCTTGAAGGCATCGTCCACATCGGTGGCATGGCCGCGCGCCACCAGGAGCCGCGCCAGGTGCGCTCGCGTCGGTGTGCCGGCCCGCGCCAGCACCAGGCCACTGAGCTCCGCGCCCTCCAGGCCGCATTTCGTCAGTTTGGTGCCGATCGCCGCAATGCGCTCCCGGCGCTGCGCCTGCAGGCTCCCGAGGTGAGCCTCGAGCGCCGGAGAGGCGATGTCGAGCTCCAGGCCCACGATGTGGATCTCGCGATCGCGCCACAGGGCGGTGAGCTCGCAGCCGGGAACAAAATCGATCTGGCGGTCGGCACAGGCGGCGGCAGCCTCCGGACAGCCCGCCACCGTGTCGTGGTCGGTGAGCGCCAGCAGCTGCACCTGCCGGGTGGCCGCCAGCGCCACCAGTTCGGCAGGCGAGAGCGCCCCATCGGACCAGGTGCTGTGGGTATGCAGGTCGATCCGCTCATACCGTTGCGGGTCAGGGTTCATGAGTTCCATCATAGCTGAGCCTATGCCTGCCACCGCGCTCCTGGAAGCCCAATGGGAAATCATCGATCACGTGCTGCTGGATCTGGACGGCACGCTGCTCGACCTGGATTTTGACAGTCATTTCTGGCAATCGCTCGTACCGCAGGCTTGGGGCGCCGCGCGCGGACTGGACCTGGCCGCGGCGCGGGCGCTGCTGCAACCGCGTTTTGACGCCTGCGCGGGGACGCTCCCCTGGTACAGCACCGAGTACTGGAGTCGCGAGCTCGGACTCGACATCGCGGCGCTCAAGCGCCAGGACGCGGGACGCATCCGCTGGTTGCCCGGCGCGCAGCGCTTTCTGACGGCGGCGCGCGCGCGGCGCAAGCGCGTGGTGCTGCTGACCAATGCCCACCCGCAGGCACTTGCCATCAAGCACGAATGCACCGGCGTGCTCGATCAGGTCGACGCCAGCTACAGCGCGCACGTGTTGGGGGCTCCGAAAGAAGACGCGCGCTTCTGGCGGGCGCTGCGCCAGCTCGAGCCCTTCCAGCCCGCGCGGAGCCTGTTCGTCGACGACAGCGCCGCGGTGCTGCGCGCGGCATGCGCGGCCGGAGTCGGCTTCATCCGTGCGATTCGCAGGCCGGGCAGTGCGGGGGCCGGTCACCTCCACGAGGAATTCACGGCGATCGACGCATTAGCCGAGTTGCTTGGCCCAGACTGACGCGACGGGGCGCGCACGCGACCCCAGGTTCTGCGAAATGGGGCTACGGTTCCGCCACCGCGGAATGCGCGCCTTGCGTAGGTGAGCGCACAGAAATTCGCGACCCTCGGGAACCTGGTGGAACTGCTGGTGGCCAGCCCATATCATTGGAAACGCGGCTGCTCAGCATTCCAGGGTTGGATAAATTAGGGTCGATCAATGAAAAAGACATCGAACATGCCAAAGAGGTTAGGGGTGGCTTGCGCCATCGGGTTGCTGGCGACTTCCGCGCTGGCCGCTGATGAGAACCCGACTGGACCGGGTGAGCCGGTCCCGAATGTCATCGGCAATTCGGTAGTCAAGATCTTCGCCACCCTGCGGAATCCCGATCTGGCTAAGCCCTGGAGCAAGCAGGCACCTGCGGACATCTCTGGCAGCGGCGTCGTGATTGACGGCCACCGCATCCTCACCAATGCCCACCTGGTGATGTACGCCAGCCAGGTACAGATCCAGGCCAATCAGGCCGGAGACAAGCTCTCCGCCACGGTAGTTGCCGTCGCGCCCGGCATCGACCTTGCCGTCCTGAAGCTCGATGACGATAGCTTCTTTGACACCCATATGCCGCTTGCGCGTGCCGACGGACTGCTGCAGATCAAGGACGCAATCCTGGCATACGGCTATCCAACGGGAGGCTCCTCCCTGTCCATCACGAAGGGCATCGTTTCACGCGTCGAATTTGTGACCTATAACTTCCCCGTCAGTGGGCTGCGCATTCAGGTGGATGCGGCCATCAATCCAGGCAACAGTGGAGGAGCCGCCATTGCAGACGACAAGATGATCGGGTTGGTCTTCAGCAGGGCCGGAGGCGATACACAGAACATCGGATACATCATTCCAAACGAGGAAATCAGCCTGTTCCTGAATGACATTGCAGACGGTCACTACGATGGCAAGCCGGCAATGTATGACGAGCTGCAGACGCTGGAGAACACATCACTGCGAAATTTCCTTCACGTCGACAAGTCGGTCACCGGCATGGTGGTCCACCGGCCCCGGTCCACTGAGAACTCCTATCCACTCAAGGAGTGGGATGTCATCACCCGCATCGGAGAATGGCCCATCGACGATCAAGGCAGGGTCAAGGTGAACCATGACCTGAGTGTCGCGTTTCAGTACCGCGTGCAGCAGATTGCCAGGAATGGCAGCGTGCCGCTGACGATCGTACGGGGCGGTAGCAGTCGGCAGGTGCAGCTCCCGGTTGATAGCGTCAGTCCCAGGCTGATACCATCTTTGAATGGCGAATATCCCTCCTACTTCATTTATGGGCCCCTGGTTTTCTCGCGCGCGTCGACGCAGCTCCTGCTGGCCTACGCCGAGAACGCCAAGTTGCTGCTGGGATTGAGTTTCATTGGGAGCCCTCTGATCTCTGGTCTGGGCGCGGCGCCCGACCCCCAGCACGACGATCTGGTTGTCGTGGCATCCCCGTTCTTTCCAAGTAGTCTGGCCAAGGGGTACGACAATCCTACCGGTCGGGTTGTGGAGTCAGTCAATGGCACCCGCGTGCGCAGTATCAAGCACCTCGTTGTGCTCCTACGTGACCTCAAGGACCAGTTCGTTGTGATTGCCTTCGCGAATCGGAACGGCGAATCCATGGTGTTCCCGCGCAGCGAGATGTTGGCGGCCACGGAAGGTATCCTGGCGGACAATGGCGTCAGAGCGCGTGGGTCACCAGATCTGATGGCAGTGTGGCAGGAGAAGTCGACACAATAGATCGAAACGCAAGGCGGCCCTGCGGCGCCGTGACTTCGATCGCTCTGTGGCGCCTTCAGCGCCGCCTTGGGGGCGGCCGGCGCCCGCCGCCACCACCCTGACCGCCACCGCTGCGGCGTCGTGGCGGCGCGTGGGAATCGCGCGGCACGTGGGGTGCGGCGTGCAGTTTCGGCAGCGCATCGTGGTCGTAGTGCTCGACCGGAATCTTGTGGCCGATGAACGCCTCGATTTCCGGCAGCGATATCGCGTATTCCTCGCAGCCGAAGCTGATGGCATCGCCGGCGGCGCCGGCGCGGGCCGTGCGGCCGATGCGGTGCACGTAGTCCGCGGCGTCCTGCGGCAGGTCGTAATTGAACACGTGGCTGACGTCGGGAATATGCAGGCCGCGTGAGGCAACGTCGGTGGCGATGAGCACCGCCAGTTCGCCCTCGTGGAATTGGCGCAGGAAGCGCAGCCGCTTGACCTGCGGCACGTCGCCCGAGATCGCCTGCGCATGGAAGCCGTTGGCCCGCAGCCAGGCCTCAAGCCGTTCCGCCATGCGCTTGGTGTTGACGAACACCATGGTGCGATGCGCCTCGAACTGGCGCAGCAGGCTCACCAGCAGCGGAATCTTCTCCGGCATCGAGGGAAAATAAATCGACTGGCGGACGCGATCGATCGTCACCTTGTCGGGCTCGATGCGCACCAGTTCGGGGTTGTTCATGTGTTCATAGGCCAGTTCGAGCACGCGCTGCGAGAGCGTGGCCGAGAACAGCATCGACTGGCGGTGATCCGGCGGCGGCAGCCGGCGCATGATGTAACGGATATCCGCAATAAATCCCAGGTCGAACATCCGGTCGGCCTCATCGAGCACCAGCACCTGCGCGTGGCGCAGGTCGTAGATGCCCTGCTTCAGGTAGTCGATGATCCGCCCCGGCGTACCGATCAGAATTTCGACGCCATCGGCGAGCTGACGGCGTTGCTTTTCGTAGTCGACACCGCCATAGACGACGCCGATCGACAGGCCGGTATGACGGCCGATGCCCAGCGCGTCCTTGTGAATCTGCACCGCGAGCTCGCGAGTCGGCGCCACGACCAGGGCGCGTACCGAGGTGACGGCGCGGTTGGGCGCGGCGCGCTTTTCCAGCAGCGACTGGTAGAGCGCCACCAGGAATGCCGCGGTCTTGCCGGTGCCGGTCTGTGCCTGGCCGGCGATGTCCCGCCCGGTGAGCGCCGCGGGCAGAGTCTGCGCCTGGATCGGCGTGCACCAGGTGAAGCCCGCATCGACGATGCCCTGCATCACCGACGGATGCAGCGGCAGGGAAGTGAATGCCAGATTGCTTAAGTGCTCTTCGCTCATGGATAAACAGGTCTAAGTGCCAGTGGTCGTGGTCGAAGGATTTGGCCCGGTGGAGCGGGGGTACTTGCAATGGGCCGCGGAACAGGCTACAAATAACATCATTGGCGGCTCCTCTGCGCGCCTGCCGAACCAATCCTGAAGCACAAGTGTAACCGCTGAGCGGCAATCACGCGCCACTGTCTGGCGCAGCACGCTCAAAATCAACCAGCAAACCATTGTCAACCACTGTCAATCCTTGAAGCACCGCTTAAGCGGCGCCCAACCCACAATTTCCCGTCCATGATCACGTCTACGGAGGCCTCAGGTCGCGTGAGTAACGAAAATATTGTTCATACCTCGGATGCCCGCTTCGATGCGGATATCCTCAAAGCCGATACCCCGGTACTGGTCGATTTCTGGGCCGAATGGTGCGGCCCCTGCAAGATGATCGCGCCGATCCTCAGTGAGATCGCGGTCGAGTACCAGGACCGGTTGCGGATCGCCAAGCTCAACATCGACGAGAACCAGCAGACGCCGCGCAAGTTCGGCATCCGCGGCATTCCGACGCTGATCCTGTTCAAGAATGGCGCCGTCGAGGCACAGAAGGTGGGTGCGCTGTCCAAGTCGCAGCTCTCCGCGTTCCTGGATCTGCACCTGTGAGAGGCTACCTCGGCAATCAGGGCCGCAATCGCCCCAACAAGGGCCCGCGTCACGGCGGCATGCGTGACGGCAATCGCGACCCGAATCGCGGCAACGTCGGCGGCCGGATGGACGAACACCTGCCGGACCTCGAGCCGCTGGGTGAAGATGATGCCGAGGTGATCAGCCCGGCCGAGCTGGCGCAATCGCGCAACTCGATGAACCTGACGACGCTGAAGGCCAAGCCCATCCACGAGCTGGTCAAGCAGGCGGAGTCGATGGGCCTGGAGAGCCTGGCCCGTTCGCGCAAGCAGGACATCATTTTCTCGATCCTCAAGGCGCACGCGCGCAACGGCGAGGATATCTACGGCGACGGCGTGCTGGAGATCCTGCAGGATGGCTTCGGCTTCCTGCGTTCCGCCGATGGCTCCTACCTCGCCGGGCCCGACGACATCTACATCAGCCCCAGCCAGATCCGCCGCTTCAATCTGCGCACCGGCGACACGATCTCCGGCCTGATCCGCCCGCCCAAGGATGGCGAGCGCTATTTTGCGCTGCTGAAGGTTGGCGAGATCAATTTCGATTCGCCCGAGAGCTCGCGCAACAAGGTGTTGTTCGAGAATCTCACGCCGTTTCATCCCACCAAGCGCCTCAAGCTCGAGCGCGGCAATGGCAGCACGGAAGACCTGACCGCGCGCACCATCGACCTGGTGGCGCCGATCGGCAAGGGCCAGCGCGGCCTGATCGTCTCGCCGCCGAAGGCCGGCAAGACCATGCTGCTGCAGAATATCGCCACCTCCATCACCTGGAACCATCCGGAAGTCCACCTGATCGTGCTGCTCATCGACGAGCGGCCCGAGGAAGTGACCGAGATGCAGCGCACGGTGAAGGGCGAGGTGGTCTCCTCGACCTTCGATGAGCCGGCTGCGCGCCACGTGCAGGTCGCCGAGATGGTGATCGAGAAGGCCAAGCGCCTGGTCGAGCACAAGAAGGACGTGGTGATCCTGCTCGATTCGATCACCCGCCTGGCGCGTGCGTATAACACCGTGGTGCCGAGCTCCGGCAAGGTGCTCACCGGCGGTGTCGACGCCAACGCCCTGCAGCGCCCGAAGCGCTTCTTCGGCGCGGCGCGCCACATCGAGGAGGGCGGTTCGCTCACCATTCTCGCCACCGCGCTGATCGACACTGGCTCGAAGATGGACGATGTGATTTACGAGGAATTCAAGGGCACGGGCAACAGCGAGATCCACCTCGACCGGCGCATCTCCGAGAAGCGCGTCTACCCGGCGTTCAACATCAACCGCTCTGGCACCCGCAAGGAAGAACTCATCACCGACCCGGCCGAGCTCGCCAAGATGTGGATCCTGCGCAAGCTCCTGCACCCGATGGACGAGCTGGCCGCGATCGAGTTCCTGCTCGACAAGATGAAGGACACGAAGACCAACGGCGAGTTCTTCGAAGCGATGAAGCGGTAGCGGGTCACAGAATCCGGCGTCGCTGGCCGGCGACTGTGGCGGCTGACCGGGCGCTGGCCGATGATGGCGATCGTGTCATTCCCCAGGACTCGCTGCATGCGCCCGCTACCCGTGTTTCTTGCCCTGTCTGCGGTCTGCGCCGCGAGCGTAGCGCAGCAGGCGCCCCCGCCCGACCCGCCGAGCCCGATCACCGACCGGTTTGCGCTGCGCGCCGACGCCTTTTTCGGCACGGTAAAGACACAGGCACGCATCGATGACACCGCCACCGCGACGCCGGGCACCGAGTTTTCGGCAGAGGATGATTTCCACCTGAGCCCGCGTGCGCGTCAGGTACGCGCCGAGTTCATGTTCCGCCTGCGCGAACGCAATCGCCTGCGCGTGGACATGTGGCAACTGACGCGCGACGCGGTGGGCTCGCCGCCCCGGACGATCAGCTACGGCGCCAGCAGTTTCACCCCGGCCGATGTGGTGGCGTCGCACTTCGACTGGCTCCAGATCGACGTCACCTACAACTATTCCGTCCTGCGCAGCAGCCGTTTTGAACTCGGTGCGGGTCTGGGGCTGCACCTGCTGCAGGCCGAGGCCGAGGCCAGCGTGGCGGCGCGCGGTGTCCGTGAGGACCTGAGCGGTTCCGGTCCCTTCGCGACCCTCGCGCTCGACGGCACCTGGTGCATCACCCAGCGCTTCGCCCTCACCGCGCGCGCGCAGTCCTTCAGCCTCAGGTCCAATTCGATCCTGGGCGAGCTCGGCGACTACCGTGTGGACCTGCAGTTTCGCTGGCGGCCGAATCTGGCCTTCGGCGTAGGCTACGAGAGCACGCAGACGCGGCTGGACGTCAGCAACCACGATCCAAGCGGCCTGTTGCGCCTGGATACGCGCGGACCGGCCCTGTTCGCGCGCGCCAGTTTCTAGCTTCAGAGGTCCGCAGGGCGGTGGGGAGCGGGCGCTACCAGTAGATTCCGAACCCGGCGCGCAACAGCCGCGCACCGTCGTACACGTAGCCCAGGCGCAGGTCCATGCGCGGACCGGGCGACCAGCGTCCCTCGACACTGGCAACGTCATAGCCGCGGTACCCGCTGCCGATCGGGAAGCGCCTTACATAGGCGCCGCGCAAGGCCAGGTGCGCGCCAAGCTTTGCAATGAGATCAGCTTCAGCCCTCGCGAATCCCAGCCCCTCGTGCAGGCGGTCACTCTGCAGTGCGCCGCCGGCGTAGATCGCCGTGAAAATCCCCCTCCATTGCCGGCCCAATCCGATATCTCCCTGGGCGCGCGCCACCAGACACTCACCACATCCAATGCGTTCCTGCTCGGCGCCCAGGCGCAGTTTCCAGGCGGCCCCGCGATCGCCCGGCAGCTCGCTCAAGGCCGGGTTGACACTCTCGACGTCGACGACCGTGAAATTCCTCACTTGCACGTGCCCGTGGCCGAACGCAAGTTCCAGGTCTGCCATGACGAGCGCTGCGTTGCGGACCTGGCCAGGGCCGCTGTCCAGTGCGTCGTAGTACGCCGGCCGGATGCGCAGCAGCAGCGCATCGCCCCTGATGCTGTCGTGACTGCTGCCAACCTGGATCCATCCCGGAGCGCGACCGAGATGCGGGGCCGGCGGCTGCGGTGATTGCACGAGCGGTGTGCCAGGCTCCAGCATGTAGCGGGCGGCAAGTGCCCGCCGGTACGCTTCCTGGAGCGGCGGCGGAGCCTGCTCGAGCGGAGCGCCCACGAACTGGTAGTAGTCGAGCAGCGTATCGAGCAGCGCCTGCTTGGACAGCGTCGGTCGGTCCGCAAACGCCGGATCTTCGAGGCGCCGCCGCCCGGCCACGAGCCCGGCGAGCAGCTTCGCTTCCGCTGCCGACAGTTGTGCGTACTTGGCATAGAACCTGGATTGCCGCGACGGCAGGTAGTAGACCCCCGCCAGCAGCGGCTTGCCCCGAAATTGCGCACCGGCAATCTTGCGGATCATCACCTGCGGGATCACCCACGGCGTGTCGGCCGGGATGATCTTCAGTCCGTCCACCACCTGCAGGACTTCGCCCATGCGGTAGGCGCAGTTCTTCTGAAAGAAATAATAGGTATAGCGCTTGCCCAGGACTTCCCACGCGTGCGCGACGATCAGCTCGAGCGCATCCTGCGGCAGATCGAGGCGATACTCCCACAGGTCGCGCAGTTCGACCTCGCCGTAGTTGTGGTTCTGAAAATAGAACTGGATGTGGCTGAAGTCGCCGTCGTATTTTCCGAACAGCCCCTTCAGCATGTACTTGAAGGGATTGTCCCTGGTTTCGACTATGGCGCCGTAGTTGACACTGACATCCAGCAGGCGCGTTTGCCCGTCGGCCTCCCGGAAGTTGAATTTGAGCAGGACGTGACCGTAATACGATGCCGGGTTGCCCAGATACCCGGTCGCGAACACCACGCTCAGGGATTCGACGCTGTTTTTCCGGGTCCACTCCTCGTACGCCGGGCAGCTGATCGTCGTCGCCAGTGCTGGGTGCCCGCCGAGCCGGGCCTTCAGCCACAGCCAGCGTGCCGGATAGCGGCACTGGGCATGCTGATTCGCGTTGTCGGTGGGCGGCAGCGCAAAGGCTGCGAGAGTGGCCTGGAGTTCCCGCAGCGGGTCCTGCGCGCCGGATGGATCCAGGAAGAAGTCGCCGGGATGAATGTCGCTGCGCCAGCCGCTGGGACTGTGCCGGTCAGGCACATAGTGGCCGAGTCGCAGCCAGGCCGGGTCTGTTGCGATAGGTTCAAGCGCCGGGGGCGTGTCGGCGCGCGCGCCAGCCGCTGGCGCGATCAGCAGGATCAGTACGAATAAACCCGGGACACGCAGAACGTCAGACAACTCTGAACATCGGGTGCCAGCTGCGACGGGCGCCCGGCGTCACGGCCGGGCGCCCGCCCCTGCACACTAACTCAGGCAGAGCAACTGGCGGTGACGGCCTCGTCGATTACCTTGTAGAAGGTGCTGGCCTTCTCCAGATGCGTCTGGCGAACAAACTGCGGGTTCGCGACCTGCACGCCCATGTCGTGACGAATCCTGCTTACCGCCGCCGCCCGGCCATCGCCGGCGCATTCGAGAATATTCAGGACGGTGGTCAGGTGTTCGCCGTGTCCGGCCGCGGTCTCTTCGGAAAGACTGGCATACGTGGCATTAATGAAGCGCGCTGCGGCCACTTTCTTGCCCGAGCAGGTCTGCGGGCTGGAGGTCGCCGAAATGACCGCCGTCGTACCCACGTCCCAGATCACGTTGGACGTGATGGCGGCCCACTTGGTATTGGGGAACAGGGCCGCACCGATACCACAGTCGGTGTACGGACTGGGTCCAGAGCCTGGCTCCTTGCTCGAACTGTCTGCGACCGCGCTGCCGGCCATCAGCGCCGCCCACACGATCGCACCACTAAACACTAGTGTCTTGACTTTCATCGATCGCTCCCTGTTAAGAATGCTTTTGACCGCCAACCAACGCTTGTTCTTCGTTGTTCTTTTTCAGCAACGCTAAACCTATGCCGCGCGCGGCGAGAAGTCAAACCCCTCCTGGCCCGTTTCTGCCCGCTGTGTTGCTCTTACCCAACGCATCCGCGACCTGACGTGGAGGGGGCCTGATCCAGTGGGCAATCGAACCCACGCACAGCAGCAGTGCCGCAGCGCTGAGCGCCAGCGAGTAGTGGATGCCGACCAGCACGCCGCCGAGGCCCACCGAAACGCCGCTGAAAGTGCGCAAGCCGAGGCTGGCGCTGACGAACAGGCCGACGATGCCGCCGCGCTGCGCGGCCGGTGCCTTAAGCTGCACGATGGTCTGCGCCATGGCGCTGAAGCTCAGCTCGAAGAAGCCGGCCGCCAGCAGGAGCGAGAGTGTCAGCGGGTAGCTGTGCGAGAGGGCGAAGCCGCCGATGGCCAGGCACCAGCCGGCGGCCAGCAGCAGCGCACCACCCGGCGTGGCGGGCAGCAGGTTCCGGCTCTCGAGCACCAGCACGGCGATGAACGCGCCGGTGGCATCGGCCGCCAGCAGTGCGGTGTAGGCTGCGCCGGCGCTGCGAAAGCCCAGATCGTCGGCAAAGCCGGGCATCTGCGCCTGGTAGGCGTTGCCGATGAAAAACGAAGCGCAGCCGGCCAGCACCGTCATGGCGATGA
This sequence comes from Steroidobacteraceae bacterium, assembly GCA_035261025.1. Taxonomy (GTDB): domain Bacteria; phylum Pseudomonadota; class Gammaproteobacteria; order Steroidobacterales; family Steroidobacteraceae; genus FEN-1191. Next base: position 19,403 of record DATFUG010000172.1, read on the forward strand.
TCTGGCGATTGCCGCCCATGCTGCGCCAGCTCTGTGCCACGCCGCCGAGTCGCGAGGCGAGAAGCAGCAGGTGCCGCCGGGCGGCGCTGTCGGCGCGCTCGAGGTAGCGTGGTTTGTGGAGCCAGATCAGCATCGGCAGGTAGATGAGCGCGTTGGCGAGGATACCGTGGGCCGGGCCGAGGGCGATCATCAGCAGATTGCCGATGACCGGGCCCACCAGCATCCCGAGATACCGTGCGCTGGCGCCGAGCCGCACGGCACTTTGCAGGTGTTCAGGGCCCACGATGTCGTGGATCAGCAGCTGGGCAGGCGCGATCCACAGCACGCCGGCGATGCCGTGCAGCGCGAGCAGGACGCAGGCCTCCCAGATGTACAGCTGACCGTGCAGGAACAGCAGTCCCCAGGCGACCGATACGGCCATGAACAGCACCATGCCGCACTGGATCATGCGCCGCGGATGGCTGCGATCCGCCAGCACACCGGCGTAGCCGGACAGGAGCAGGAAGGGCAACCAGTGCGAGATCACCGCGAAGGCGCCGAGGGCCGGCGAGTGGAACTTCTGGTGCAGGACCCAGTAACTGATCACGTGCTCGGTGTTGTCGGCCATCATCGCTACGGCATTGCCGAGCACAAAACCGCGGTAGCCGCGGTGCTGGAAGGCGGCGAAAGCGGGCTGGCGTGCGGGCACGGCGTTCATGCGACGAGATGGGCGGCGAGGAATCCGGCGATCTGCGCGACCGTGTCCGGATCGCGGAGCGGCGCGCTGTGGCCAAGGTGCCCGATCAGCAGCAGCCGTCCGTCATGCAGCGCTCGGCTGATCTCGCTCGCGTGCCCGACGGGCACCAGCTCATCGATTCCGCCGTGCACGACGAGGACGGGCACCCGCAGCTGCGCCACCAGCCGGTCCGTGGAGTAGCTCTCCGGATCACCGCCATAGCGGGCACGGAACCGGGCGCGAAAGCGCACGATGACCTCCGGGTTCAGCGCCATCGCCTGGGAAAAGGATTCGAACACATAGCCGACGTTGTTCATCATCCCCACCAGGACCACGGCGCGCAGTTCGGCCGGCACCTGTTCCGACAGCCAGGCGGCCGTCGTGAGCGCACCGAAGGAATGCGCCAGTACGCCATGGAAGGGACCACAGGCGGCCGTCACCGCATTGATGGCCTGGCGAAATGCCGGCAGATCTGCCTGTGTGCCGCTGGAGCGTCCGTGTGCCGGGGCATCGAAGGCGACCACGCGCAGGCCGCGGGCGCGAAGGGCCAGGATGAGCTCGGCCATGCGTGCCGCGTGGGAAATCCAGCCATGGACCACCAGCACGGCGCTCGCGCCCGCCGGCCCTGGCCATTCGTAGGCCTGCAGCGCTCCGAGCGGTGTGGCCAGCCGGAGCGAACGTGCGGTGGCGAGAAATGCTGCCTCTTCGGCTTCGATCGGCCGCGCGATCGGCGTCAGAAACAGCCGCATCGCGAGGCGCGCAGCGAGCGCCGGGCTCAGCACACTTGCGAGGCGGAACAGCCACCGCAGGCGGCCCCGCAGGACCGGCGACAGGCCGGGGATCGTCCGTTCAGGCTTCGCGCGCGATCGCCCGGTAGCCGATGTCATGGCGGAATTGCGCTCCCGGAAAATCGACGCAGCTCACCAGATCATAGGCGGCGCGCTGCGCCTGCGCGACTCTGGCCCCTAAGCCCACGGCGCACAGCACGCGGCCGCCGCTGGTCACGACGCGCTCGCCGCGCCGTTCGGTGCCGGCGTGGAAGATCTTCCCGGGCAAGGCCGCGGCGCGCTCCAGGCCGGTGATGGTCGCCCCCGGGGTGATCGCACCCGGATATCCGGCCGCCGCAACCACTACGCCGAGCGCGGCGCGCTCGTCGAACTCGATGCGCTGGCGCGCCAGCCTGCCTTCCAGCGCCGCGAGGCACAGGACCGGCAGGTCGGAGCGGAGTCGTGCCAGCACGGCCTGCGCTTCCGGATCGCCGAAGCGGCAGTTGTACTCGATCACGCGCGGCGCGCCGCTCGCGTCGATCATCAATCCGGCATACAGGAACCCGGTATACGGCGTGCCGTCGCGCGCCAGTCCGCGCAGCGTGGGCTCGATCACTTCGCGCATCACGCGCGCGTGCACGGCCGGGCTCACCACCGCGGCCGGAGAATACGCTCCCATGCCGCCGGTATTCGCGCCCGTGTCCCCATCGCCGATGCGCTTGTGATCCTGCGAGCTGGCGAAAGGCAGGGCATGCGCGCCGTCGGCCATGACGATGAAACTGGCTTCCTCGCCCTCGAGGAATTCCTCGACCACGACGGTGTCCCCGGCGCTGCCAAATCGCCCGGCAAACAACTGCTGCACGGTGCTGAGCGCTTCGTCGGCATCGGTGGCGATCACCACGCCCTTGCCGGCGGCGAGGCCGCTGGCCTTGATCACGATCGGCAGGCGCTGCGCCCGCAACCAGGCGGCATCGAAATCCTCACGCGTGAAACTGCGGTACGCCGCAGTCGGAATGCCGTGGCGGCGCAGGAACTCCTTGGTGTAGGCCTTCGAACCCTCCAGCTGGGCCGCGGCCCGAGTGGGGCCGAAGCAGCGGAGCCCTGCCGCGCTGAACTCATCGACCACGCCCATCACCAGCGGCGTTTCCGGTCCGATGATCGTCAGGTCGATCTGCTCGGCGCGCGCCAGTGCGATCAGGCCCGGCGTGTCGTTCGCCGCGACCGGTGCATTGCGCACCCGCGGTTCGCCGGCGGTGCCGGCATTGCCCGGCGCCACCAGCACCTCGCTGACCGACGCCGCGGCCGCGCAGGCCCAGGCGAGCGCATGCTCGCGGCCGGCGTTGCCGACTATCAGGATTTTCATCGACGACTGGTCCCTAATGCCGGAAATGCCGCTGGCCCGTGTACACCATGGCCATGCCGTGGGAATCGGCGGCCGCGATCACCTCGGCGTCCCGCTTGGAGCCACCGGGCTGGATGACGGCCGTGATGCCGTGGGCCGCGGCGATGTCGATCCCGTCGCGGAACGGGAAGTAGGCGTCGGAGGCCATGGCCGCACCGCGCACCTCGAGCTTCTCGTCGGCCGCCTTGAGCGCGGCGAGGCGGCTCGAGTACACACGGCTCATCTGGCCGGCACCGATCCCGACCGTCATGCCATCGCGCGCATAGACGATAGCGTTGGACTTGACGAACTTCGCGACGCGCCAGGCGAACAGCAGGTCCGAGCGTTCCCGCTCATCGGGCGGGCGCGCGCTGACCACGCGCAGCTGGCTGGCACTGATCGTCCCTTCATCGCGGTCCTGCACCAGCGCGCCACCGGTGACGGTGCGGATTTCATAGCCATCGCCCGTGCTCGGGCCCAGCTCACCGGTGGCCAGGACGCGGATATTCGGCTTCGCGGCCAGCAGCGCGAGCGCGGCGCGCTCCAGCGCGGGGGCCGCAATGACCTCGGCGAACTGGCGGCCGAGGATCGCCTCTGCCGTCCGTGCATCGAGCGGGCGGTTGAAGGCGATGATGCCCCCGTACGCGGAGGTCGGATCGGTCCGGTAGGCGCGATCGTAGGCCTCGTGCAGGTAGTGGCTTACCGCGACGCCGCAGGGATTGGCGTGCTTGACGATGGTGCAGGCGGGCTCGGCAAATTGCCGTACGCATTCGATCGCAGCATCGGCGTCGGCGATGTTGTTGAAGGACAGCTCCCGGCCCTGCAGAATCTGCGCGCTGCCGACCGAGCCGCCGCGCGCGCCGGGCAGGCGGTAGAAGGCGGCACGCTGGTGGGGATTCTCCCCGTAGCGCAGCTCCTGGAGCTTCTCGAGCACCAGCGGCAGGAGGTCCGGGAAGCGCTCGATCGGCAGCTGCTGCGCGCGCAGCAGATATTGCGCGACCATGGCATCGTATCCGGCGGTGTGCGCAAAGGCCTTGGCCGCGAGCCGGCCGCGCGTGTCGATCGAGGTGGACCCGCTGGCCGCCAACTCGGCCAGCACCGCCGCATAATCCGCCGGATCGACCACCACGGTGACGTCCGCGTGGTTCTTGGCCGCCGCGCGCAGCATCGCAGGGCCGCCGACGTCGATATTTTCGAGCGCTTCGTCGTAACTGCAGTCGGGACGGGCGATGGCGGCGGCAAACGGGTAGAGATTGACGGCCAGCAGGTCGATGGGGGCGATCCCGTGCTCCGCCATGACCGCCTCGTCGATGCCGCGGCGCGCCAACAGGCCCCCGTGGATGAGCGGATGCAGGGTCTTCACCCGCCCGGCCATGATCTCCGGGAACCCGGTGTAGTCCGAGACCTCGCGCACCGTGATTCCCGCATTGCGCAACGCCTGCGCGGTGCCGCCCGTGGACAGCAGCTCGACGCCCCGCGCCGCCAGGCTGCGCGCGAACTCGATGAGGCCCTGCTTGTCCGAAACCGACAGCAGCGCGCGCGTGATCGTCATGGACGGAAGCCCGGGACTGCTGACCCCTGAGGCTCGACAGGCACTATTCGGCGAGTCCCATCGAGCGCAGTTTCTTGCGCAGCGTGGTGCGGGTGATGCCGAGGATCACGGCCGCCTGGCTCTGGTTGCCTTCGGCGTAGTCCAGTACGGCCTGCAGGAGCGGCTCTTCCACCTCGCGCAGC
>DATFUG010000173.1:0-5600 GCA_035261025.1 Steroidobacteraceae bacterium
GCGCGCCCGGACGGATTCGAACCGCCGACCACCTGGTTCGAAGCCAGGTGCTCTATCCAACTGAGCTACGGGCGCGGCGAATTTCGATGGTGTCACGATTTGCTGCCTCGGACCACCCGATTGCACCTATCGGGAACGCTGGATGTAGTATCCCCTTATGGATCAGGGCGTAGCGGCAAAGCCAGCAGAAGTCGACCCGGCCGTGGCCAGTCGGCTCATCGACGAGCACCTGGTCTGTCTGCCGATCGAATCTCTCCCCCTGGCGCAGTGCGCCGGCGCGGTGCTGCGCGAGAACGTCTATGCGGAGCGCGACCAGCCGCCCTTCGATCGCGTGGCCATGGACGGCATTGCCCTGGCTTCGGCCGCCGCGACGGCCGGTCGGCGCAAGTATGTCATTCAGGCGATGCAGGCGGCCGGCGATGCGCCACTGACCCTGGCATCCGTAGAGCACTGCATTGAGATCATGACGGGCGCCATGTTGCCCGTGGGGTGTGACTGCGTGGTGCCGGTCGAGCGCATCAAGGTGGAATCGGGAAAGGCCGAGCTGCAATCACTGTCCATCGCCACACCCTGGAAAAACGTGCACCGGCGCGCCAGCGACCAGCGGCAGGGTGCGCTGCTCCTCGCGTCGGGAACGGTGCTGCACGCGCCGGAAATCGCGGTCGCCGCCTCGGCCGGCATGGCGCGGCTCCGCGTCAGCGGACAGCCCGCCATTGTCGTGATCTCAACCGGCAATGAACTGGTGGAGCCCGGCGATCCAATTGCCCCACACCAGGTGCGGCGCTCCAATGCCTACGCCGTCGCCGCGGCGCTGCGCGAGCATGGCTTTCAACGCGTCTCCGAAGATCACATCGGCGATGACGCCGCGGCCCTGCACGCGCGCCTCGGCCGGCATCTGCGCACCCATGAGGTGCTCATACTCTCCGGCGGCGTGTCGATGGGTCGGCTCGACCTCGTGCCGCAGGCGCTGGAGGCTCTCGGCGTGCAGTGCATCCTGCATGGCATCGCACAGCGCCCGGGCCGGCCGATGTGGTTTGGCACCACGACCGAGGGGCGGGCCGTGTTCGCGCTGCCTGGCAATCCGGTTTCGACGCTCGTGTGCCTGGCGCGTTATGTCCTGCCCGCACTGTTCGCGGCGATGGGCGTGCGCACCCAGCGCTCCGAGCGCATTGCGCTGGCGAGCGCGCTCGATTGGGCGCCGCCACTGACCGGATTCATGCCGGTGCGCGTCAGCCACGACGACTGGGGCCGCCCGTGGGCCACGCCCTGCCCCACCAACGGCTCCGGAGATTTCACCTCCCTGGCGCTGACCGACGGTTTCGTGGAACTGCCGCCGGGCCCGGCCGAGCTGCACAAGGGTTTCCTCACCCGGCTGTATCGCTGGTAGCCTAGCCCCATGAGTGCTACGAGTTCCACGGCGCTGGCGGCGCTGCAACCACGGCGCCCACGGGACACGCTCGGGCGCCCGTTGCGGGATCTGCGCATTTCGGTTACCGATCGCTGCAATTTCCGCTGCCCTTATTGCATGCCGCGCGAGCGCTATCACGAGCACTACCGCTTCCTGAAGTCCGGCGAGCGCCTGGACTTCGGGGAAATCGTGCGCCTGACGCGCCTGTTCCTGACCCTCGGCGTGCGAAAACTTCGCATCACCGGCGGCGAGCCGCTGTTGCGCGCCGGGCTTCCCGACCTGATTGGCGATCTCACGTCGCTCCCCGGCGTGGAAGACATCGCGCTGACGACCAACGGCGTGCTGCTCGGACAGCAGGCGATTGCGCTGCGTGCCGCGGGCCTGCAGCGTGTCACGGTCAGCCTCGACAGTCTGGACCGGGAAGTGTTCGCACGACTGGCGGGGGGCTTCGGCACTCCGGAGGAGGTGCTGCAGGGCATCGCAGCCGCGCAGCACGCCGGCCTCGCGCCGCTCAAGATCAATGCGGTCGTGCAGCGCGGCGTCAATGATCACACCGTACTGGCGCTGCTGGAACATTTCCGCGGCACGGCAATCACCGTGCGCCTCATCGAGTACATGGATGTCGGCAACCGCAATGAATGGCAACCCGCGCAGGTCGTGCCCTCACTCGAACTGCTGAAACTCATCCAGGCACGCTGGCCGCTGACGCCGCTGGCGCGCAATTACACGGGTGAAGTCGCCGAACGCTACGCCTACGCGGATGGCCAGGGCGAGATCGGCTTCATCTCCTCGATCTCGCAGCCCTTCTGCAGCGATTGCTCGCGCGCGCGGCTGTCCGCGGAGGGTGTGCTCTACACCTGTCTGTTCGCCAGCCAGGGACTGGATTTGCGTGGCCCGCTGCGCGGCGGCGCGAGCGACGAGGAACTGCTCGCGGCGATCCGCGGTTGCTGGCAGGCCCGCACCGATCGCTACAGCGAGTTGCGTGGCCACGTCGCGGGCCCGGCTGCGCCGCGCGTCGAGATGAACCAGGTCGGCGGCTAGGTCGCCCCGGAGCGGTCCATGGCAAAGCGCAACGCCAACGCCGGGCTCAGCCACCTCGATGCCGCCCGCCGCCCCACCATGGTGGCCGTGGGTGACAAGGCGATCACACATCGCATCGCCGAGGCCGAAGCGCGCGTGCGCCTGCCCGCGGTGGTGGCACGCGCCCTGCGCTCCAGTGGTCATCGGACCGCCAAGGGCCCGGTGTTCGATACGGCAATTGTGGCCGGAGTGATGGCCGCCAAGCGCGCCGCGGAACTGATCCCCTTCTGCCACCCGCTGCCGATTGAGCATTGCGTGATCAGGATCGGACGCGCCGCGGGCAATGTGTTGCGCATCCGCTGCCGCGTGGAAACCCACCACCGGACGGGCGTGGAGATGGAGGCGCTCATGGGAGCGAGTATCGCGGCCCTGACGGTCTACGACATGTGCAAGGCGCTGTCGCACGACATCCGCATCGTCGAGGTGCGATTGCTGCGCAAGTCCGGCGGACGCCGCCGCGTCGGGGCGGCATGAGCGCGCCGCTGTACGGACTGCTGCTCACCGGCGGCCGCAGCCGGCGCATGCAGCGCGACAAGCTCGCCCTCGAGTATGGCGGCCAGCCCCAGCTGGCGCGCGCCATGGCCCTGCTCGAACCGTTGGTGGAGCGGAGTTTCATTTCGGTGCGCGCCGATCAGCGCAATGATCCGCAGCGCAGCGCCTTCCCCTGCATCACCGATGTCCTGCCGGACATCGGCCCGATTGGCGGCATTCACGCGGCGCTGTGCGCGCATCCTGAGGCGGCCTGGCTGGTGCTGGCCGGCGACCTGCCCTTCCTCGACACCGCTACCCTGCAGCAGCTGATCGCGGCGCGCGCCCCGCAGCGTCTGGCCACCGCGTTTCGCAGCAGCCACGACGGCAAGCCCGAACCGCTATGCGCCATCTTCGAGCCGGCCAGCTTAAGCTCGATTGAGGCGTGGATCGCCGCGGACCAGCGTTGCCCGCGCGATTTCCTGGCGCATTCCGATGTCGAGCTGCTCACGCTGCGCGAGGCGCGCGCGCTCGACAACGTCAACACCGCGGCGGAATACCTGCAGGCACGCGGCGCGTTCGCCGAGCGAGGTGCGGCCGCCGGGAATGGCGCCGGGCACAGCGTTGCGGGGGTGAAGCGCCGGCTGAAGATCCAGTATTTTGCGCTGCTGCGCGAACAGGCGGGGCGCAGTGAGGAGACCGTCACGAGCGATGCCGTGGATGCGCGCGCGCTGTACGCCGAGCTGAGCGCGGCGCGGGGACTGAAACTGCGGCCCGAACAATTGCGGGTGGCGATCAATGAAGCTTTTGCGGACTGGTCGCACTCGCTCAGCGAAGGCGACACGGTGGTGTTCCTGCCACCGGTGGCGGGCGGATGAGCCTCTTTCGCTTCAGCATTACGGCCCCTGACACCGCCGCACTGCGTGCCGAGATCACCGATCCGGGGTGCGGCGCCTATGCCTCCTTCGAGGGCTGGGTGCGCAATCACAATGAAGGCCAGCGCGTCACGCGCCTGGAATACGAAGCCTACGCACCCCTTGCCTCACGCGAGGGTGAGCGGATCATCGCCGAGGCGGTCAGCCGTTTCGGCCTGCACGGCGCGCTGTGTGTCCACCGGATCGGAGCGCTGCCGCTGGGCGAAATCGCCGTCTGGGTGGGCGCCTCGGCGCCGCACCGCGACGAGGCGTTTCGGGCCTGCCGCTACATCATCGATGAAGTGAAGCACCGTCTGCCGATCTGGAAAAAGGAATACTACGAGGGCGGTGACTCCGGCTGGGTCAACTGCGAGCGCTGCGCGGCGGCGGCGGTCCATGCCGGCGCCGATGCCGGACCGTCGGCGGCCCCTGAAACCCACGGGCACGGGCACGCTCACGAGCCGCGACGCTGAAGTGCCAGCCGTGCGCGAGCACGGGAAGCAGCAGCGCAGCGCCCAGGATCTCGTGCGCGAGCGTGGCCCGCGCCTGCCACAGCTCGCTCGAGAGGAAGAATTGCGCGCCGCCGGCCAGGACCAGCGCCGCCATCCACAGCGTCAACCACCAGCCACTCGCGCGCCGGCGCCGCCCGGCGGCCACACCCGCGTGGCGACCGGCGAACCAGCCCAGCAGGAACAGCCCGAGGAGCGCGAGCACGCCGTGGATCGTCAACAGCGGCGTTTCGAATGGGTGGCGGATGACGCCGAACTCCCCTGGCCGCGCGTACAGATAGTGCACCAGCAGCCAACCCACCCCTGATACCCACAGTGCGCCCAGCACGGCGAGCAGGACCGCGCTGATGCGCTGCGACAGTCGCGTCCCGTAATCCCCGGCGAGGTCCATCGGGCCGCGGGGGGCGGGCGGGCGCATCACGGCAGGGGCGCCCCAGCCGGCTGCAGGGCCAGCTGCCACAGCAGCGCCAGATAGCGCACGCCGGCCGTGACGTGCTCGCAGGACAGCGTCGCGCCGGCGATATTGCGGATGTCGATCGCATTGCGCAGCCGCGTGCCATCAGCGCGCCGCGCGAACTGGCGGCGCCAGGCGGCGTTCCGGATCTCGCCCCCGTGGCTCTCGCGATAGCTCATGATCTCCGGCGCGCGCAGCGTGCCGTCGGCATTGATGCCGAGCGCGTAGTCGATGAAATCCTGGCGGCCGACGACTTCATCGGTGAAAAAAAATCCGAGCGGACCTGTCTCGCCGAGCACCCGCCAGGCGAGCAGCCGGCCATGCGGCGGCTGCGGGCCGGCCCCGGCCTCCAGCGCGTGGCGTTGCCTCTCATCGAGTTGCAGCATCAGCGGCTCGAAGGCGCGCGCCTCGGGAAAGATGGCCCGCTGCGCCTGTGCCACCGTCAGGTAATCGCCCGCCACGGCGAGCGGGGCCGGCGCCAGCAATACCACCAGGGGGGTTGAGAAAAGCGCCGCCGCCTGCTGCCGGTTCATGACCCGTCCCGCTCAGAACTCGTAACCCAGGCCGAGCGCCAGACGATCGCCGCCGCCGCTGTCGGTAAAATCAACATAGTCGGCCTTGAGAACCACCCCGCGAGTCCAGAGCCAATCGAGGCCCAGGGTCAGGGCACGACGCTCCGGGTGGGCGGCCGGGGTCAGTCCCGGCCCGAGATCCGCATAACTGGCGGCCGTGTTGAATTGTTCATAGCGCAGGAAGGGCGTGAGCGG
>DATFUG010000174.1:0-3261 GCA_035261025.1 Steroidobacteraceae bacterium
ATACAGGGCCTCGGACATCAGGATCGAGCTGTGGAACCAGCCGCGATGCTGGTCCGACCCTTCCAGGTACAGATCGACCGGTGCATGGAAATCCCCGCGCATCGCCGTGACGCACTCAAACGACAGGCCTGAATCGGCCCAGACGTCCATGACATCCGTGGCTTTGTCGTAATGTTCCGCTTCTGCTCCGAGCAGCTCGGCCGGATCGAGCGTGAACCAGGCGTCGATCCCGTCGCGCTCCACAAGCGCCGCAACGGCGTTGATGAGCTCGGCCGTGCGCGGGTGCAGGTCCCCGCTGCCGCGATGCGTGAACAGCGTAATCGGCACGCCCCAGCTACGCTGGCGCGACAGGCACCAGTCCGGACGGTTATCGATCATGCCGGTGATGCGCGGCTGGCCCCATTCAGGCGTCCAGTGCACGTTCTTGATGTCGCGCAGAGTGCCGGCGCGCAGTCCGCGCGCGTCCATGCTGATGAACCACTGCGAAGTGGCGCGGAAGATCAGCGGCGTTTTGTGCCGCCAGCAGTGCGGGTAACTGTGCGGATGCGGCTGCTGGTGCAGCAGGCGGCCGCGCTCCTCGAGCGCCGCGACGATGACGGGATTGGCCGCATCCACCTTCAGCCCCGCCACCAGCTCGGTGCCGGGCGCAAAACGTCCGTCCGGCCCCACCGGATTGACGACCGGCAGCTCATAGGTACGGCCAATCGCGAAATCTTCCTGGCCATGCGCGGGGGCCGTGTGCACGGCACCTGTTCCGACTTCCAGCGTGACGTGATCGCCCAGAATGACGGGCACCTGCTTAGGCAACCACGGGTGCTCGAGCTTCAGTCCCTCGAGCTGCGCGCCGCGGCAGCGGCCGACTTCCCGGCCCTCAAGGCCAAGGCGCCCCAGCGAGGCCAGCGCGAGTTCCGCTGCCAGCACCAGCACTTCCGCTCCGCCGGGCCGCTCGACGCGCATCAGCACGTATTCGTATTCCGCCCGCAAGGCGACGGCCTCGTTCGCGGGCAGCGTCCAGGGCGTGGTGGTCCAGATGACGATGGACACGCCTGCGCCTTCGAGCGCTGCCACCTCGATGCCGCCGCGCCGCGCGAAGTCGGCAGAATCGACGCAGCGGAAAGCCACGTCGATCGCGGTGGCGGTGCGCGTCTCGTACTCGACTTCCGCCTCGGCCAGTGCCGAGCGGCAATCGAGGCACCAGTGCACGGGCCTGAGCCCGCGATACAGATGGCCGTTGGCGATGATCTTGCCGAGCGCGCGAATCTGCTGCGCCTCGTAGCGCGAGTCCATCGTCAGGTAGGGACGCTCCCAGTCGCCCAGGACCCCGAGGCGCTTGAAGTCGGCGCGCTGCGAATCGATCTGGCGGGTGGCAAATTCGCGGCACAGGACGCGAAAGGCGCGCGCGTCGAGTTTATGTCCCGGCCTGCCGTGCTTCTTCTCCACGGCAAGTTCGATGGGCAGTCCATGGCAATCCCAACCCGGTACATACGGCGCATCGAAGCCGGCGAGGCCGTGCGACTTGACGACGATATCCTTGAGAACCTTGTTGACGGCATGCCCGAGATGTATGACGCCGTTGGCGTAGGGCGGGCCATCGTGCAGCACAAATGACGGGCGACCCTTCGCCGCCGCGCGGATCCGCGCGTAGAGGTCCTGCGCGGCCCAGCGCGCGAGCTGTTTCGGCTCGCGTTGCGCCAGATCCGCCTTCATCGGAAAGTCCGTCTGAGGCAGATTGAGTGTGTTCTTGTAGTCGGTCACTTCAAATTGATCCCATCATCGACGCCGCAGCAGATTCTCCGAATGAGCGCAGCGTGCGCTCGATGCGGTCTTCGGCTGATTTGCCTAAGCAGCAATTCGCGTCACGCGCAGAGACTTGCGACGCTTCTCAGCAAGCCACAGATCGAACTGCACCTGCTGATTGAGCCAGCTCTCTGCGGTCGTGTTAAACGCAATTGACAAGCGAATTGCCATTTCAGGGCTGACACCCGCGCGCCCATTCAGGACCGCAGAAAGCGTCTTTCGACTGACGCCCAGTGCTTTCGCCGCATCCGTAACTGACAAAGCAAGCGGCTCCAGACACAGCGACCGCAAGATCTCTCCCGGGTGGGGTGGATTGTGCATCTGAAAAGCCATATCAGTGGTAGTCCTCATAGTCGACTTGCACGGCATCTTTGCCAGAGAAAGCGAAGCTAACGCGCCAATTCCCGCTAACGGAAACCGACCAGCGGTGCTTCAGCTTGCCTTTCAACCGGTGCAGCCGCAGTCCCGGCAGGTCCATATCCCGGGCCGACACCGCCGCCGCAAAACGGCCCAGGACGAGCCGAAGGCGCTCTGCATTCTCTGGCTTGATGTCTGCCTTGGAACCCGAGGAGAAGAACCGTTCTAACCCACGGCGCCGAAAGCTCGCAATCATATGCGAAGTGTAACGTAACGGGTTACGGTGTCAAGCTGGCTGGCTGTATCATTTACCTCGCTGCCGCCAGTATCGCCCGCGCCTCGGCGGCATCGCGATGCATCTGCACCACCATCGCATCGAGGGACTCAAAGCGCTGCTCCTCGCGCAGATGCGCGACAAATTCCACCTCAAGCTCCTGGTCATAAATGTCGCGATCAAAATCGAACAGATGCACCTCGAGGAGCGCAACGACCCCGCCGACCATCGGTCGGGTGCCCAGGCTCCCCACCGAGGGCCAGGATGCGCAACCGGCGCCACTGACGCGCGCTGCGTAGATCCCCGCCAGCGGCGCGCGCCGGCGGTGCAGCGGCAGGTTGGCAGTGGGAAACCCGAGTTTCCGGCCCAGCTGATTGCCATGAGCGACGCGCCCACGCATCGTGTAGGGCCGCCCCAGCATCGCCGCGGCGCGCTGCAGATCATTGGCGGCCAACGCGGTGCGCACCAGGCCGCTGCTGGCACGCTCCGCTCCCACTGGCACCGCCGCAACGACTTCGACTTCGTAGCCGTACTTTGCCGATTCGGAGGCAAACCACTCGGCACTCGCTTCCGCGCCACGGCCGAAGCGGAAGTCGTGACCGACGATCACGGTGCGCGCGCCCAGCGCATGCAGCAGCTCCATGAAATCCCGTCCCGACAGCGAGCGCAGGCGATTGTTGAAGGTCAGGAGCTGCAGCCGGTCCAGCCCACTGTGCTCCAGCAGGCGCCAGCGCTCGCGAAGATTGGTGAGACGCGCCGGTGGATCCTTGGGGGTCAGGAACTCGCGCGGCATTGGCTCGAAGCTCAGCAGGACCGAGGGCACCTGCAACTCG
>DATFUG010000175.1:0-15032 GCA_035261025.1 Steroidobacteraceae bacterium
GCGGCGCTGCGCATTCATGCCGCGCTCAGCGCTACGCTGCGCGATGCGCGCGGGCGCTGGCTGCTCGGCGGCAAGCATCGCGCCGCGCACAGCGAGTGGCGCCTGACGGGGCGTCACGCCGGCCGTGTGGTGAACGTGGTCATCGATCGGCTAATCGTCGGGCTCGACGGACAACGCTGGATCGTGGACTACAAGACGGGCACTCACGAAGGAGGCCAGCTGGGCGCCTTTCTGGCGGAGGAGGAACTGCGTTACCGGCCGCAGCTACAGCGCTACGCCACACTCGTGCGTGCCGCAGCGCCGGGCCCGGTGCGCGCGGCGCTTTATTTCCCCCTGCTCGGGGAGTTTCGCGAAGTGGACCTGGAAGGTGCGGGAGCGTGATCCCGCGCAACCGGGCAGCGCTCGGCGCTACAGCGTTCCGGTCAGCGAGAAAGTGCGGCGCCCGCGCGCATCGCGGTCCAGAAAGTCCACCGCTTTCACGAGATCGGCACTGGCTTCGGGCCTGGGGGTGACCAGGCCGTTGAGTTCATAGTCGCTGCCGTCGCGCAGCTGCAGGGTGCCCGTCACGGCCAGCGGGCCGCCCACGTCGCGCAGAGTGCCCACAATGGCGCCGTTCCCCTTCGCGGCGGGCCCGAACCTCAGCTCGTAACTGCCAAAGGCCATGGGTGGGTTGCGCTGCGCCAGGTCCAGGGCCGTCGCCGTGCCGATCAGCGCCTGCAGGCGATGCTGCTCGAAATCGACCTGCTTGAATTCCAGCCGCAGCGTGCCCCCCCAGCTGGTGGGAAACAGCGGCAGAAATTCCGTGCCGACGGGCAGCTGCGCGTGCACATCGCGCAACTCAAGGTGCCCGCCCAGGCCGATCGACAGCCGCAGGGTGCCCGGGGCGCGGGCATCGGCGCTGGACAAGTCCACATCGAAATGTCCGCGCAGCAGCGGCCAGACGTGCGCGATCCAGCCCACATCCTGCAACTCGACGCCGGCGGCGCGCAGCCGCGTGCAGGAGCCGCGCCACAGGGATCCGTAGGGCAGCGAGCAATCGACACCCGGCGGGGCAAATTTCAGCGCCCAGGCCGCCGGCGCCCGGATCAGCACCGTGAGCAGGAACAGTACCGCTGCCAGAATCGACAGGAATCGCCATGGCATGGGTGTGCAATCCTTAAGGTGGCGCGAGCACGAAGCTGGCGCTGACCAGGCCTGGATTGTTGCCGCCGTCGATGCTGGCCGAAATCACCCGCACCCCGTGCCGCTGTACGAGTTCACCGACCCAGTTCAGCAGGCTGTCGAAGGCCACCTGCTCGACGCGCACACTCAAGGCGCCGCCGCCGTTGGACTGGCTGGTGAGCGAGCGTGCGATTCCGGTTTCGCGCGCGACGCGATCGACGAGCACCACCAGCGAGGCGCCGCTCGCGGCCGGGGCGCTCGCGCGCAACGCGCCGAGCTGCGGTGCCACCGACTGCAGCCAGGCGAGGTCCGCGCGTCGGGTCGCAACGCGCTGCTCGAGCCGGGCGACGTGGCGTTCGAAGGGCAGGAGGAGACCCAGCAGCAGCACCACCGCGCCCGTGGCGGATCCGATCAGCACCACGCGCTGCTCGCGCGGCGAGAGGGCCTGGAACCAGTCGAGGAGCCGCTGCATCAGGAGGCGCCCGCGCGCAGCTGCACGTTGCCCTCGAAGGCATCGCCGGCCGGGGCGCCGGATACAATTTCCGCCTGCCACCCGGCGCTGCGCAGGGACTGATTGATGCGATCGAGGCTCTGAGCGTCGCCGGTGCGCACTTTGAGCTGCAGTGCGCCGTCGCGGAAACTCAGTGCCTGGATGCGCGAGCCCGGCACCGCACTCATGGCCTGGGCGAGCACCTGCAGTTCCGGCAGCAGGCCGTTGCGTCCGCCCCTGGCCTGTGCGCTCAGCAGCGCCTGTTCCACGCGCTCGCGTATCGAGCCGTTGCCGCTGGTCCACTGCGGATCCACTAGCTCCCCGATCATGCGGTCGAGCTCATGATCCGCGCGATTCAGTCGCGACAGCGACCAGGCCTGCGTGCCGGCATGAAACAGCAGCAGCCCCGCGGCGAGCGCCGCCGCGACGCGCCAGCGCTGCCAGTGCGCGCCGAAGTCTCCGCGCGGCGCGTAGCTGCCCTGCAGGAGATTGATGGGTGCCGCCGTCGGCAGCTGTGCCGCCAGCCAGGGCAGGGGACCGGAGCCCAGCAGCTGCAGCTTCAGATCGGCCAGCTGTCCGCGCGCATCTTCGATCTCGGCAGAGCGCCGCTGCCACTCTACCGAAGTCGTATAGACCAGCAACTGCGTGGTGGCGGTGGCTTCACCGCAGGCGATGGCCAACGCGGCGGCAAAACCACCCGGCGGCGCCGAGACACTGAGCGCCGGTGCTTCACCGGCGCAGAAATTCAGGGCATCGCCATCGAGCAGCGCCACGGCGTAGGCCGGACTGCGCGGCAGCAGTTCCGCTTCGCTGCACAGCAGGTCGGGCTGGAGGCCGGCGCCCTTGAGCTGCTCCAGGCACCCGTCCAGGAAAGTTCGGGCCACGACCGCGACACGGGTGCGGCCACCGGCATCGGTCGTACCCAGGGCGCAATGCTGCGCCTCGATGTCAGAGGCAATCCGCTCTTCGATCGCGAAGGGGGCGAGCTCGGCTGCGCGCGCGCCGGAGCGCGGCGGCAGCTCCACATCGAGGCACAGTACTTCGGCGGGATTCACCACCACCGCCACGCGACGGTTGATCGCTGCGGCCGCCGCCGTCTCGAGCGGGCCCTCCTGCACCGAGATGAGGGGCAGGCCGGTGGCGTCTACGGTCAGCCAGGCGGCCGCGGTTTCGGCGGCGCGGGGCATGCGTACGATGAGCCATTCCGCCATGCTTATTCCGTGCCGAAAGTTCTTAATATCGGGCGCGTCTGACCACTCTGATCCTGCTCGAGCAGACTGTACAAGGTGAAGCGGGTGGTGCCAATAGTGATCCAGGTGCGCAGCCGGAAATAGGTTGAGGTGGTGCCGAGGTTGAGTCCCGCCTTCTGCGCGGCCCCGAGCCCGCTCATGAATCCGGCCATGTCGGGAAAGCAGGGGTTTTGCTGGCGTTGCAGCGCCAATTGCTTCAGGTCGATCGCGTAGCTGCGCTGCCCGCCGGCAATGGCGTCGAGCACTTCGCCGGGCGCAGTGCAGATGTTGAGCTTGGTGGCCGGCGGCAGGGCGGTGACAAAGGGTGCCAGCCGATCATAACTGGCCCGATCCATTCCCATCGCCAGCAGCTCGGAGATGCTGGTCAGCGGGAGATTCGGTACCCGGTGCGCCGGCTCCTGCGCGAGGTAAAAACTGTCCTCGCCACCGCCGGGAAAGATCGGCTGATCGTCACTGTCGATCCAGTCGACCAGGCGGTCGGCAAAGCTGGCGTCCAGGTCCAGGGCCCGCAGGAGCGCCTTGAGCTGGGCCACACTCGTAGGATTTTGGACCAGGGCGCCGCCTGGCGCCGCCGGCAGCGCTCCTGGGCCCGTCCAGCCCGGCACGCCGGTGGGCGCGGCACCCGGTGCACTGGTGGCAGGGGCGCCGGGCACGCCCGTGCCTGCGGCGGCCATCACGACACTGTTGAGATTGAATTTGCCGGTCTCGTCTTCCAGGACGGCTTCCAGCACCGCGCCATGGTCGATCTCGATCGGCCCGTAGGGCATCGCCCAGGTCTGGTTCGTTGCCACCACCTGCGGGTTCTTGTGCCGATTGTCGCGGAGCGCGTATCCGGCCATTGCCTCGGCGCCCTCGGCCAGCGCCAGGCTCTGGGCCACGGTAAAGACCGCGATCGCTCGGCGCGCGGACAGGGTACTTTGCCACACGATACCGGTGGCCACGATCGCTGCGAGCGCCACCAGAATGATCGCGGTGAGCAGGGCCACACCTCGTTCAGCCTTCCTGGCCGGCAGCGCGGTGTCCATCGGAGTCTTCATCCGGCGATCTCGAACACGCGCAACAATTTTCCCCAGTCCTTGAGTTGCAGCGTGACTTCAATCGCGACCGGCCGGGCACGCAGCAGATCCTGCGGGGGACCGAGGAGCAGGATCTGGGTCGGCCAGGTCTTCTGCCAGGTCAATCCGGCGTCCATGTAGCGGAAGCTCAGCGCTTCCACCTGATCGAGCAGTTCCCGCTCCTCGTAGGGCAGCGCGGCGGTGGCGTCGAGGACGGCCAGGTCGCGCCGGATCAGCTTGCCGTCGCGCAGCAGGTAGCTCACGCGCTGCAATTCACTGCGCGGGAGCCCCGCCGGATTGGCCCAGCCGCCCCGTGTGAAGGTCAGGAGTCCGGTCTGGCTGAGTGTGACGGCATTCTCGTAGCCGCTGCCGAGAAGGTCGCGCACCGGCCGCGGTTGCATCAGCTCGAAATCCTGCTCCATCACACGCAGCGCCTGCTGCACGGCGTTGAGGCGCGCGGCCTGCTCCTCGACTTCCTTGCGGCTGTTCAGCGCCTGCGACAGCGCGCCGTATCCCATCGCGAACAAGATGGCGGTGATGAACAGCGCCACCAGCAGTTCCACCAGCGTGAAACCGGATTGGCGAAGCGGCTTCATCAGTTGGGCTTGCCGGTGGGGTTGCTCGGCGCGTTGCCGCCCGCGCCGCCACCGCCGCCCGGAATCACGGCATTGTCCAAGTTCGACATGACGCCGCGCGCCGTGCGTATGGCATCGCCGCGGAAGCCCACGACCGTGGCGAGCCAGCGATCTTTTGGAACGTTATCGCCGGCGCGCCTGACCTGGATGACGATGCGCTTGAGCCCGGGAACTTCCATGTCGCTGACATTCTGTTCCCAGTGCCAGTTGGTTCCGGCGAATTCGAGCTCGTTCTCGCTCTTGCCGGTTGCCGGCAGGGCAACGCTGAGGCGTGCGGTCGACAGCTGATTGAGCCCGATCCATTCGGCGAAGGATTTCTCGCGCAGCTGCATCGTGCTTTGCGCCGCGGTGGTCAGCGCCGACATCAGCGTGCCCATGCCAACGGCCACGATGAATAGCGCCACCAGCACTTCGATCAGCGTGAAGCCGCGCGGCGGCCGTTCGCGGCTCACGTGGGCTTCTCGACGATCGCGCCCACCTCGAACTTGCCGGCGCTGGTGCCGGTCAAGGCGGCGCTGCGATTGGTACCGGCACGCGACAGGGTCAGCTTGAAACTCGTCAGATCGCCGCTCGAGTACAGCATGACCTGTGGCTTCAGGTCAGCGGCCGTGCCTTGCGAGGGTGCCGTGGCATCGCGCGGCGTCGCTGCGACGCTTCCTGGCGTGGACTTGGCCTTCGGCGGTATCGGTGCCGGGCTGCGCGGCAACACGATGGCGCGGTTCTCGACCACGAGGGCGATCTCCACGCCGGCGGGGAGCTTGCGCGCGCGCAGGGACTCGTCCAGCGGATCTTCAATCCACAGCCCCTGGCGGTTGTCGTACATGAGAAAACGATAGGCACCCTGTTCGCAGCGCAGTCCGTACTCCACCGTCTGCAGCGCGGCGCGTTCACGCACGTACTCGATCAGTGCTCCGAGCCGGTCACGTTCCTGCTCGAGCTGGCTGTCCCGGCCGCTGCCGCCGAGTGACAGATAAGTCGTGGCCGCCAGCAATCCGATGATCACCATCACCACCATGAGCTCGATCAGCGTGAAGCCCGCCGCGAAGCGGCGGACAGTGTGGAAGCGGCTCACGGACCGGAACCCGCAGCGGGCTCGAGGGGACCCACGGAGGCCTACTGATCCAGATTCCAGTTGCCGATGTCGGCATTGATGCCATCGCCGCCGGGCTGGCCATCGGCGCCGAGCGAGTACAGGTCGAACTCGCTCCCGTGCTTGCCGGGGACTTCATACAGGTAGGCATTCCCCCACGGATCCTTGTTGAGGTGCTGCAGGTAGCCCCCGGGGCGCCAGTTCTTGATCAGAGTGGAATCGGGCTTCTGCACCAGGGCCTGCAGCCCCAGCTCGGTGGTCGGATACACGTAGTTGTCGAGCTTGAACATCGTCAGGGCCGTCTGCATGCCCTGGATATCCTGCTTGGCCTTGGCCATGCGCGCGTCATCGACGCGCCCCAGGAACTGCGGGACGACCACCGCCGCCAGCAATCCGATGATGATGACCACGACCATGATTTCAATGAGTGTGAACCCGCTCTGGCGGGCCTGTACCGGCGGCGTGGCATTCCAGACTGAGGGTGCGCGTCTACGCATGGTGTTTCCGTGCCGGCTTAGGCGTTAGCATGGCGATGGATGATGATAACAAATGCCCGCGAGAGCCCGGCGAAGCGGGCAAACAAGCTCCTGAGCGCGCTGAACTGCGACAGTTGCTACGGTTTGACCCTGCTGGCGGTCCTTGGGTTCCTGGGCCTGCTGGCCGCAGGGGGGCCACCGTGGGCCGCGCAGCTCCAATATGAGCGCGCGTCAATCGGCGCGGGCGAATGGTGGCGCCTGTTGACGGCCCATTGGGTCCATCTCGGGGCGCGCCATCTGCTCCTGGATGTGGCGGGGCTCGTGCTGCTGTGGGCGCTGTACGCACGCGAACTGCGTCCGCTGACGTGGCTCCTCGTCCTGGCGGGCGCGACCTGCGTGATCGATGCCGGATTGTGGTGGGGCCAGCCGCAGCTGCAGTGGTACCTGGGATTGTCGGGACTGCTGCACGCCGTCTGGTCGGCAGGCGCCGCGGGGGCGGCCCTGCGACGCAATGCCCTGGGCTATCTGATGCTGGCGATCCTGGCCGCCAAGCTGGCCGTCGAGCTGTACCGCGGCAACAGCCTGGTCACGGAGGCGTTTCCCGTGGTAACCGCATCCCATTGGTATGGCGCGGTCGGCGGCCTGGTCGTGATCGCCGCGTTGGCGCTGCGGCGCAAGCCGCTATAATCCGCGCCGCCTCTAACGCATACAGGACGACGCATGCTGGCGCTGGTATTTCCCGGGCAGGGGTCGCAGTCGGTGGGCATGCTGGGAGAGCTGGCCGCGAATCATCCGGTGGTGCGCGGCACTTTCGAGGAAGCCTCAGCCGCGCTGGGGTACGACCTCTGGCAGCTCGTCGCAAGCGGCCCGGCCGAGCAGCTCAATCGCACCGAGTTTACACAGCCGGCCATGCTGACTGCGGGGATCGCCACCTGGCGGCTCTGGCGCGAGCAGGGCGGCGCGGCCCCGGCGCTGGTGGCCGGACACAGCCTGGGCGAATTCACTGCGCTGGTCTGCGCGGAAAGCATGGATCTCGCCGCCGGCGTCAGGCTGGTGCGCGAGCGCGGCCGATTCATGCAGGAGGCGGTGCCGAAGGGCGGCGGTGCGATGGCGGCGATCCTGGGACTGGATGACGCGGCGGCAGAAGCGGCCTGCGCCGAAGCCGCGCAGGGCGAAGTGGTCGAAGCCGTGAATTACAACGCTCCCGGGCAGATCGTCATCGCCGGCCAATCGGGCGCCGTGGAGCGTGCGATGGCGGCGGCCAAGGCGCGCGGTGCGAAGCGCGCGCTCACGCTTCCGGTGAGCGTACCGGCGCATTCCTCGCTGATGAAAAGCGCGGCTGAGCGGCTGCAGGAGCGCCTCGGCGACCTGGTCCTGAGCGCACCGGTGTACACGTTTATCAGCGCCGTCGATGCGCAGGCGCATGGGGATCCGGAAGAGATCCGAGGCCTGCTGGTGCGCCAGCTGGCAAGCCCGGTGCGCTGGAGCGCCACGGTGCAGGCCCTGACGGGTCAGGGCGCAACGGCGCTGGTCGAATGCGGACCGGGCAAGGTGCTCACGGGCCTGAACCGCCGCATCGAGCGGCGTTCTGAGATCAGCTGCTGCGCTGTGGAAGACGGCGCCTCATTGCAAGCGGCGCTCAGTGCCGCCGGGAGTGCCGATTCATGACAGCAACGGATGTGGCGCTGGTGACAGGTGCCTCGCGTGGAATCGGGCAGGCCATCGCCTCAGGCTTAGGCAAGGCCGGCATCCGGGTCATCGGCACAGCGACGACGAGTGCAGGCGCTGCGGCCCTCACGGCGGGCTTTGCAGCGCGGAGTCTGCCGGTGCGCGGCGCGGTCTACGACGCCCTCGACCCGGCGGGTGCGGAGTCACTGCTGGCGGACCTTGAAGCGCACGAAGGACTGCCGACGATCCTCGTCAACAACGCGGGCGTGGCGCGCGACGGATTGCTGCTGCGGATGAAGAACGAAGAATGGGACCAGACCATCAATATCAATCTGTCGGCGATTTTCCGCCTGACCAAGCTGTCGCTCAGGCGCATGCTCAAGGAGCGGCGCGGGCGCATCGTCAACATCAGTTCAGTCATCGCGGCGATCGGCAATCCGGGCCAGGCGCACTATGCGGCGGCCAAGGCCGGGTTGATCGGGTTTACGCGTTCGCTGGCCCGGGAGTTGGCCTCCCGCAACATCACGGTCAACGCGGTGGCGCCCGGGTTCATTGAGACCGACATGACGCGCGCGCTGCCCGAGCCGCAGCGCAACGCCTACCAGGCCCAGATTCCCCTGGGCCGCTTTGGTACGGTCGAGGACGTGGCTAACGCCGTGATTTACCTCGCCGGAGAGCAGGGCCAATACCTGACCGGCCAGACCCTGCACGTCAACGGCGGAATGTACATGGGCTAGGGTGTAGACATCTTTGCAACTGCAAATCACCAGAAAAATCAAGAACTCGCAAAATAAGCTGGTGGCGGTGCGCAGGGTGTTCCCCTACAATACGCCGCGCGTACGGGAGGCCTGCCGGGCCGCATTGCCATACGAACAGAGGGTCAGTACAAGATGAGCAACGTTGAACAGCAAGTAAAGGCCATTGTTGCAGAGCAATTGGGCGTCAAGGCCGAGCAGGTCACCAACGCTGCTTCCTTTGTAGACGACCTGGGCGCCGATTCGCTCGACACGGTCGAACTGGTCATGGCCCTGGAAGAGGAATTCGAGATCGAAATTCCTGACGAGGACGCGGAGAAGATCACCACGGTGCAGCAGGCCGTCGACTACATCACCGAGCGTCGCAGCAAGGCCTGAGCCTTACCCGCTCGGCCGCAGGCCCGCCTTAAGGGCGCCTGGGTGCCAAGAGTGAAGTGGGCAGGTTTGCAAGTTGAGTAAACGTCGCGTAGTCGTTACCGGTCTTGGCATGGTCTGTCCGCTCGGCAGCACCGTGATGGACGCGTGGGCCGCGGCATTGCGCGGCGAGAGCGGCATCGGACCCATCACACGCTTTGACCCCGCCGCCTTCCCGGTGCGTTTTGGCGGAGCGGTGCGCGGCTTCGAGCTGAGTACCTACCTGCCGCCCAAAGAGGCGCGGCGCATGGATCCGTTCATGCATTACGGTGTGGCCGCCGGTGTACAGGCGGCCGCCGACGCGGGCGCTGATTTCGAGCGCCTCGATCGCGATCGCTGCGGGGTCGTGATGGGCGCAGGCATCGGGGGCCTCAGCACCATCGAGTCCGAGCACGACGCCTTCCTGGCCGGTGGCGTGCGCCGGATCTCACCGTTCTATATCCCCGGCTCGATCATCAATATGCTGGCCGGGCACCTCTCGATCCGCTTTGGACTGCGCGGTCCGAATCTGGGCGTCGTGACGGCCTGTACGACCTCCACGCACGCGCTCGGCCTCGCGGCGCGCAGCATTCAGTATGGCGATGCCGACCTGATCATCTCCGGCGGTGCCGAGATGGGCACCACGCCGACCGCGGTCGGCGGATTCGCGCAGGCCAAGGCACTGTCCACTCGCAATGATTCGCCCGCCACCGCCAGCCGTCCCTGGGATCTGGATCGTGATGGCTTCGTCCTGGGCGATGGCGGCGGAGCGATGGTGCTGGAAGAGTACGAGCACGCGCGCCGGCGCGGCGCGCGCGTCTACGCCGAGCTGGCCGGCTTCGGCATGAGCGGCGATGCCTACCACATCACCGCGCCGCCCGAAGATGGCGCGGGCGCACGGCTGGCCATGGTGAATGCGCTGCGCGATGCGGGCATCAACGGGAACGAGGTGCACTACCTCAACGCCCACGCCACCTCGACGCCGCTGGGCGATCGCGCCGAGACCGCCGCGATCAAGGCCACCTTCGGCGATCATGCCTACAAGCTGGCAGTGAGTTCCACCAAGTCGATGACCGGTCACCTGCTGGGCGCAGCGGGCGTCGTGGAGGCCATATTCTGCGTGCTGGCGCTGCGCGATCAGATCGCGCCCCCCACGATCAACTACGAGACCCCCGATCCGGATTGCGATCTGGACTTCGTGCCCAATGCCGCGCGCAAGATGCGCATCGACATTGCGGTCTCGAATTCCTTTGGCTTTGGCGGCACCAACGGCACGCTGGTGCTGCGCCGCCTGCCGGGCTGATCCATCCGGGCAGTCGCCATGAAGACGCGCAGCTTCCAGGTGCGCGAGGTGCGGGCCACTCATGCGCAGCTGCGCTCGCTCGCCGCGTGCCATCCCCGTCACTTCCCGGTGCTGTTTGACAGTGCCGCTCCCGGAGTCCTGTCCCGCTACTCGATCCTCGCGGCCTGGCCGCGCGCTTCGCTCCTGATGCGCGGGGACGGCTCGCTCGAGCTGCACGGCGTCCGGCTCGCCGGTAAAACCTTCCTCGCCGCGCTCGATGAGTGGTGGCGGGCGGAGCAGCAGCCCCCGGACGGTTCCAGTCTGCCCTTTCGCGGCGGCTGGGTCGTGTTTCTCGGCTATGAACTCGCCGCGAGCATCGAGGCGGGGCTGCAGCTTCCGCCGCTGGCGCGCGAGGCGGTCTGTGCGGCGGCGATCCGCGTTGGGGGCGCGCTGATCTACGATCATGCGCAGCAGCGTTGCCAGCTGGTGGCTGAAGCCACGGCAGTGGAGCAGGCGGCCGGGTTCGAGGCCGCATTGGCCGGTCTGCGGGAGGCGCCCCTCGAGCCGCCGGCGGCGCCGTTCGCGCCGGGCGCGATCGTCGAGCAGGATCCGGAGGAATTTCGCCGCGCCGTGCTGCAGGCCCAGGATTACATCGGTCGGGGCGATGTCTATCAGGCGAACCTGTCGCGGCACTGGCGCGTGCGCCTGGACGGCCGTGCCGATGCAGGTCTGCTCTACGAGCGCTTGCGTCTGGCGAACGCCGCCCCGTTTGCGGCCCTGGCGAGCATTGGAGACATGACGCTGTTGAGTTCCTCGCCCGAGCGGCTGGTGCGCGTCACCGGCAACCGCGTGGAAACCCGGCCGATTGCCGGGACGCGGGGGAGGCTGGGCACGCCGGACGCGGACCCGCCCGAACGGCTGGAACTGCTGGCCAATCCCAAGGAGCGCGCCGAGCATGTCATGCTCATTGACCTGGAGCGCAACGATCTGGGCCGCATCTGCGAGGCGGGCAGCGTGGAGGTCAACGAGTTCATGGTGACCGAGAGCTACCCGAATCTGCACCATATCGTCTCGAACGTGCGCGGCCGCCTGCGTACCGGGGTCACGCCCGGAGACACCCTGCGCGCGGTGTTTCCCGGCGGCACGATCACCGGTTGTCCGAAGTACCGCTGCATGCAGATCATTGCGGAACTCGAAGGCGCTCCGCGCGGGGCTTACACCGGTTCGCTCGGGTATCTGAACTGCAACGGCGACATGGACTTCAACATACTGATCCGCACGGCGACACTGCGTGGCCGCGAGCTGCAGTTTCGCGCCGGCGCCGGCATCGTGGCGGATTCAGACTGGCAGCGCGAGCTGGCAGAGACGCGCTCCAAGGCGCGCGGCATGTTGCGCGCCTTCGGTGGGGAAACGGTCGAGGCTGGCGGATGAGTTCCGCGCTGGCGCAACCGGAGCCGAGTTCCCGCGAGCGCCCAGCGCTCGTGAACGGCGTGCCGCAGGCGGTGGTCTCGGTCCATGATCGCGGG
Source organism: Steroidobacteraceae bacterium (assembly GCA_035261025.1). Lineage (GTDB taxonomy): Bacteria > Pseudomonadota > Gammaproteobacteria > Steroidobacterales > Steroidobacteraceae > FEN-1191. The sequence goes on from DATFUG010000175.1 coordinate 11,782, forward strand.
CTCCAGTACGGGGATGGGCTGTTCGAGACCCTGCGCTGCGAGCAGGGGCGGGCGCGCTGGTTTGAGCGCCACCTGGCGCGCCTCGGCGCCGGCTGCGCGCGACTTCACATCCCCAGGCCCGACGGAGAACTCCTGCGGCGTGAAGCGGAATCCCTGCTGGAGGGCTGCCCGCGCGCGCTGGTGAAGCTGGTGCTGACGCGGGGCGTCGCAACCAGGAGAGGCTATCGTCCGGCCGGCGATGAACAGGCCACACGTATCCTCACGGTCCACCCCTGGCCCGCGGCGGGCCGCCCGGAATTTCGCGTCGGCCTCTCGCCGGTGCCGCTGGGGTGCAATCCGCTGCTGGCGGGACTGAAGCATCTGAATCGACTGGAGCAGGTGCTGGCGCAACAGGCGGCCGCGGCATCAGGCGTCGATGAGGTGCTCATGTGTTCCCCGGGCGGACAGGTGATCAGCGGCAGCATGTCGAACCTGTTTGTGGTGCAGGACGGAGCGCTGGTGACACCATCGCTGGAGCAGGGCGGTGTCGCCGGAATCATGCGTTCGCTGGTGCTGGACCTGGCGCCGCAACTGGGGATTGCGGTGAGCGTTCAGGCGCTGTCGAGGCAGGATCTGGAGGCCGCGCCGGCCCTGTTCGTAACGAATGTGCGCCTGGGCGTGCAGGCCGTACACTGGTACGAAGGGCGCCGGCTGCACCCCGACGCCTGCGGATTACGGCTGCAGGAGTTGATCGATCGTGCCGAAGCGTAGCCGCAGAAAGATCCTTTCCAGGCTTGCCATGCTCGCAGCGGCGCTGGCCGCCGGCGCGCTCTATGGGGGCTATCGGCTGGAGGCGAGCCTGGAGGAACGCGCGACGATCGCGGCGGGCACGCGCGTCGAGGTGCATCCGGGCGCGAGCCTGCGCGCCGTACTCGGCGAGCTGGCGCGCGTCGGCGGCGTGCCGCACCCACGGCTGGTGGAGTGGAATCTTCGACTCCATGGCCAGAGCCTGCGCGCCCTGGTGGGCACCTACGAGCTGGTTCCCGGAGAATCCGTGCGGGAGATCCTGGCCCAGCTCAACGCCGGGCAGGTGGTGATGGAGCAGCTGACGATCGTCGAGGGCTGGACCTTCGCACAGATGCGGCGGGCGCTCGATGCCAGCACTGCCGTGACGCACGAGTGGCGCGATCTCGATGAGGCGCGGCTCATGGCGGCGCTCGGGAAACCGGGCGTGGCGGCGGAAGGCCGCTTCTTTCCCGACACCTACCGCTTCGCCGCCGGCACCAGCGACCGGCGCCTCTATGAGCTGGCGATGCAGCGCATGGAGGAACATCTGCAACAGGAGTGGGCGGCACGGCAATCGGACCTGCCGCTCCCCGACGCCGCCGCCGCGTTGACGCTCGCCTCGATCGTGGAAAAGGAGACGGGGCGCGAGGATGAACGCGACAAGGTCGCGGCGGTCTTCGTCAACCGCCTGCGCCTGCGTATGCGCCTCCAGTCAGACCCGACCATCATCTACGGGCTGGGCCGCCACTTCGACGGGAACCTGAGGCGGCGCGACCTCGAGACCGACGGGCCATACAACAGCTACACCCGCAGCGGGCTGCCACCGACGCCTATCGCGCTTCCGGGTGAAGCGGCCCTGCGTGCGAGCCTGCATCCGGCCGCCATCAACGCGCTGTATTTCGTGGCCACGGGGAAGGGCGACGGGAGCCATCATTTCTCGGCGACCTATGCCGAACACAACGAGGCCCTGCGCCAATTCCTCAAACGCACCGGGTCGGCGCCTGATGCGGCCATGAGCGGGGGCGGCAGCTGATGGCGGGGCACTTCATCACGCTGGAAGGCATCGAGGGCGCGGGCAAGTCCACGATCGCTGCAGCGCTCAAATCCGAGCTGGAGCGCCGCGGTTGCAGGGTGCTGCTGACCCGCGAGCCCGGCGGCACGCCCCTGGCCGAGGCGCTGCGCGCCCTGGTGCTGCGCGGCGGTGCGGAGCGGATCACGCCGATCACGGAGACCCTGCTGATGTTTGCCGCGCGTGCGCTGCACCTGGACAACGCCATTCGGCCGGCCCTCGCGTCCGGCCAGTGGGTGATCTGCGATCGCTTCACCGACGCGAGCTATGCCTACCAGGGAGCAGGGCGCGGCGTGAGCTTAAGCCTGCTGGACCAGCTGGCCGCGGCGGTCCATGCCGACCTCTGGCCCGCGCGTACCCTGCTGCTGGATCTGCCGGTGGCCGCCGGACTGGCACGGGCGCGCTCGCGCGGCGGCGCTGCCGACCGCTTTGAGGGCGAAGCGGGCGATTTCTTTGAGCGCGTGCGTGGCGCCTACCTCGAGCGGGCGCGCCGGGAGCCGCGGCGCTTCGCGGTCGTGGACGCCACTGCGCCGTTCGCCCAGGTGCTTAAGGCCTGCGGCGCCGCGCTCGCCGAGCTGCTGCCCGCATGAGCGAGGCGGAATCAGCAGCGACGGATCTGTTCTGGCTGGCGCCGCAACGTGCCGCCCTGAAGCAGGCGCGGGCACAGGGGCGATTCCCTCATGCCCTGCTCATCCAGGACGTCGCGGGGGGCGGCGGTGAGCAGCTGGCGCTGATCGCGGCGCAGACGCTGCTGTGCGCGCGGCCGGACGCCCCCTGCGGGGCGTGCCAGGACTGCCAGCGGGTGGCTCGCCTGGCCCATCCGGACCTGTGGCTGGTCGCCCCGGAGGAGGAATCGAAGCAGATCCGGGTCGATCAGATCCGCGCCCTGACCGACACGCTGGCCCTGAGCGGGCATGGCGCAACGGGCACGGTGGCGATCCTCAATCCAGCGGACATGCTCAATGCCAACGCCAGCAATGCGCTGCTCAAGACGCTGGAGGAGCCGCGGCCCGGCGTGCTCATCGTGCTGGTGACGCTGGCGGCGGCGCGCCTGTCGGCGACGGTCCGCAGCCGCTGCCAGCGCCTCGCCATACGCGTTCCGCCAGCGGCTGAGAGCGCCGCCTGGCTGCGCCGGCACCGGGGTCCTGGCGCCTGGGAAGAAGCCCTGGAGGTGCTCGGCAACGCGCCCCTGCGGGCGCTCGCGGTCGATCCGGGCGACTTGCTGCGGGTCCGCACCGAGACGCACGCCCAGCTCGATCGCGCCCTGGCCGGCACGCTGGATATGCCCGCTGCCGCTGCGGCATGGGCGCGCGATGCCTTCGAACTGCGGCTGCAGTGCGCTGAGACCTGGATCACACGCTGCATGCAAGAGCGCCTGGGGCCTGGAGGCCATGTGACAGAATTGCACAGTGGCGCG
>DATFUG010000176.1:0-3197 GCA_035261025.1 Steroidobacteraceae bacterium
GCTGGCCCGCGCGGCCCCGGTCAGGGTACCCACCGCACCGTAAGTCTCCGGCCGGCGGTCGCGGAACAGGAACCAGCCATCGCGCCGGCGGCGCATTTCCTGGCGGTCGAAGCGCGCCACCAGCACCGCTTCCTCGCTGTCACCGGCCTCGGCCAGCAGCCCGCCGGTCTGATCGGCGATGAAGGAGCTGCCGTAGAACCGGATGTGCGACTCGCCCGGGTTGCGGCGCGGGTGTTCCACGCCGATGCGATTGGAGGCGATCAGCGGCATCAGATTGGCGGCGGCGTGCCCCTGCTGCACGCGCTGCCAGTGGCGCCGGGAATCCACCGGTGGTGCTGGCGGCGGTTCACTACCGATCGCGGTCGGGAACAGCAGCAGCTCTGCGCCCATGAGCGCCATGATGCGGGCGGTTTCCGGAAACCACTGGTCCCAGCAGATGCCCACGCCGATGCGTCCGACCCGCGTATCCCAGACCCGGAAGCCGGTATCACCGGGGCTGAAGTAGAATTTTTCCTGGTAGCCTGGGCCGTCCGGAATGTGCGTCTTGCGGTACAGGCCGAGGTTGCGGCCGTCGGCGTCGATGATCGCGACTGAGTTGAAATAGGCGTTGTTGCCGCGCTCGAAGAAACTCACCGGCAGCACCACCCCAAGCTCGCGCGCCAGGCCGGAGAAGCGCTGCAGCAGCTTACTGTCGGTGGCCGTCTCGGCCAGCTCCAGGTGGGCCGGATCCTGCTCAATGCAAAAATACGGCGTGGCGAACAGCTCCTGGAGCAGCACCAGCCCGGCGCCCTGGGCGGCCGCGGTACGCACCAGCCGCTCGGCATTGTCGAGATTGGCGCCCAGATTCCAGCTGCAGGCGAACTGCGTCGCCGCCACCACCACCTCGCCTTCGGCCGACCTGGTCTTCATAGCTGAGATCCTCCCCTGTGTCCGTCCCGCACCGCCGCCGTGATGCTGACGGCGGTCTGCAGCGCACGCATGCCATCCTCACCGCTGACCACCACCGCCCGCTCGCCCCGGCAGCTGGCCAGAAAGGCTTCAATCTCGGTGCGCAAGGCGTCCCCCGGTTCGAACGATTGCTCTTCGATGCTGACGGGGAGCCGCGCTTCGCCTTCGCCCGCCGCCTGCTTGCGGATCACGGTGAGGAGCTTTTGCTGCAGATCGAGCGACAGGTAGGCGTCGTCCTGGAAGATGCGCAGCTTGCGCTCGGTCTTGAGGCTGACCCGGCTCGCCGTGGCGTTGGCCACGCAGCCGTTCTCGAAGCGGATCCGCGCATTGGCAATGTCGATCTCAGAAGAAAACACCGGCGTGCCGATGGCATCGATGGCGGCGATGCCGCTGCCGACGATGCTCTGCACAATGTCCAGGTCGTGGATCATCAGGTCGAGCACCACGTTGACGTCCGTGCCGCGTTCGCGAAACGGCGCCAGCCGGTGGCATTCAATAAAGCGCGGCGCGCGCAGCAGCGGCTCGACGGCGACGATGGTGGGGTTGAAGCGCTCCAGGTGGCCGACCTGCAGCACCCGCCGCGCCTGCCGCGCCGCCCCGATGAGTTGCTGCGCCTGCAGCACCGTCTCGGTGATGGGTTTTTCCACCAGCACGTGCGCGCCCGATTCGAGAAAGGCCCTGGCCACCTCGAAATGCGACGGCGTCGGCGTCACGACGCTGACCGCATCGACCTGCCCGAGCGCCTCGCGGTAATCGCGGAGGTGTCGCGTGCCGAGTTCCGCCGCGAGCGCAGCCCCGGCGTCCTGGAGTGTGTCCACGACGGCGCTGAGCGTGCAGTCCGGAAGCGAGGCGTATTTCTGGGCGTGAAAGCGGCCGAGGTATCCGACACCGACGACGGCTACTCGAAGCTTGTCCATGAACGGTATTATGCCCGCATCGGCGGGCGCGGCCCGGACCGCGACGCGATGGTCACGAGGAAATGACATGTCGACACTGCGGCAGTTCTGGCGGCACTACCGGCGCACCAGCGGCGCCAGGCACGAGTTGCTCGCCTTGGGGCTGAGTCTGGGCCTGGGCGTGGTGGTGATGCCGGCCTTGGTGTGGATCGTGGGCTCCTGGAAACTGGGCCCGTACGCCAATGGCGGGCCGTTTGCCCTGTGGCGCGACTTTCTGGTGGCGCTGTTCCACGGGTCGATTCCGTACTGGCTGGTCGCCCTGGGCCCCTACTTCGGCCTGTGGCTGGTGCGCGCCGCGCGCATCGCCGTCCATCGCTAAGCTGGCGGCAGCCCCCGAAGCCCCATCCGGCCAATCTGTCGAGTCCATCACAGATTGGGGCTCCGACCCGTCTTCTGTGAATGGGCCAATCCGGGCATCGTGGCGCCATTGCTTCCGCATCGGATGTCGGCCAGATGAGTACTAAAAGCAAGCGGGATTTTCACCGTGATGCAACGCAGCGTCCGCCGTGGAGCGACGACAGCGGGCGCGAGGCCGTCATCCTCAGTCTCAAGCAGGCCCTCGTGACCGCGCGCCTGACGCTGGGGGACTGCGACGCCGGTGCCGATCCCTACAACAGCCGCGACGGCCAGAGCCCGGATCTCCAGTGGGGACGCCGCAGCCGCTTCTAAACGGCTCAGGAAGGCCAGTAAAGCCAGCCCAGCAGTGCGAACATGAGCACCAGCGCTGCGTGCGACAGGTAGCGCCAGCGGTGGTGACGCAGTTCGCCAATGAAGCTGGCCGCCGCCACCCCCGCCAGTGACCAGGACCACAGCAGACCCTTGAGGAGCGGGGCGTGCTCGCCCGCAAGACGGGCTGAATACTCCGGCAGCAGCAGGAAAACGATGCCCGTCATGGCCAGGCACACGGCCAGTGCCACCGCCGATCCCAGGACGATGCCCAGCAGTGCCGTGAGGGGTTTCACCGGGCCAGAGTATGTAATTCACTTGTCCGAATCCACAATTCTCGAGCCCGCGACTGCACTGTTTCCGGCAAAGCTGTCAAACTTAGGTCTGAGCCTCAAATCACCCGGCCGGAGCGGCACCCACGTAATGTCACGAATCACCAAACCCCTGCGCTCCGTCCTCGCGCCGCTGGCCCTCGGCGCCAGCTGCCTGCTGCTGCTCGTCGCGACGGGCTCCAGCGGCATGAGCGCCGCGCCTTCGCTGCTGCCGGAGGGAGCGATCCATCCGACGGCGCGCCAGCAGCTGCTGGCGCCCCAGATCGCCAATATCCTGGAGCAGAACCACTACAGC
>DATFUG010000177.1:0-2263 GCA_035261025.1 Steroidobacteraceae bacterium
ACGGCGACGATGATCTTGCCGCCGCGCGAAGGCTCGTCCTGCACGGCGACCACCGAGGGCTCGTTCAGGACGATGCCCCGGTCGCGGACGTAGATGAGCGTATTGGCGGTGCCCAGATCGATCGACAAGTCGCTGGAGAAATAACCGCGCAGACGTTTGAACATGGGCAGGGCGGACCTTAGGTGTGCGGCCGGAAAAGCGCCCGGTAATCTAGCAACCGAGAGGACATTCCACAAGGCGACGTGTATGATTTCGCGCTCATTTTTCCCAAAACCTGCAGCGCCACAAGCATGAGTCTGAGCCGCCGCGACATCGACAATATCGCTCAGCTGGCCCGGCTGGCCTTGAGCGAGTCCGAGGTTCCGGCCTACATCGACAGCCTCTCGCGGATCATCGCCCTGGTTGGTGAACTGGATCACGCCGACACCCGCGCCGTGGCCCCCATGTCGCATCCATTGGCAGGTCTGGTCCAGCGCCAGCGCCCCGATGTGGTGTCCGAGGGCGACCGGCACGAGCTGTTCCAGCGCAACGCACCACAGGCAATGGCGGGCCTGTACCTCGTTCCCAAAGTGCTCGAGTAGCTCTGTATGCATACGCAGACAGTGGCGCAGCTCTCCCGGGGTTTGCAGCAGCGGAAATTCTCCGCCACCGAGCTGGCGCGGAGCCTGCTCGGTCGAATTGAGGGCGCACAGGGCGCGCTCAATGCTTTCATCAGCATTGAAACCGAGACGGCGCTCGCCGCCGCCGCCGCCGCGGATCGCCAGCTGGCGGCCGGCGCAGCGCCCGTACTGACCGGGGTGCCCATCGCCCACAAGGACATCTTCTGCGCCACGGGCTCGCGCACCACCTGCGGGTCGAAGATGCTCGCGAATTTTGTCTCGCCTTACGATGCCACCGTCGTGTCGAGACTGCGTGCGGCCGGCGTCGTGGTGCTGGGCAAGACCAATATGGACGAATTCGCGATGGGCTCGTCCAACGAGACCAGCTATTTTGGCCCGGTCCGCAATCCCTGGGATGTGACCCGCGTGCCCGGTGGTTCTTCGGGCGGTTCGGCCGCGGCCGTGGCCGCGCGGCTGGTGCCGGCCGCCACTGCGACCGATACCGGCGGCTCCATACGCCAGCCTGCGGCCCTGTGCGGAGTGACCGGCATCAAGCCGACCTACGGCCGCGTATCGCGCTACGGCATCGTGGCTTTCGCCTCCAGCCTGGATCAGGCCGGAGTGATCGCGCGCACGGCGGAGGATGCGGCCCTGCTGCTGGGCGCCATGGCCGGGTTCGATGAACGCGATTCGACCAGTGTCGAGCGCGCCGTGCCCGACTACCACGCCGCTCTCGAGCGTCCGCTCGCGGGCCTCAAGGTGGGGGTACTCAAGGAGTGCTTCGACAAGGGTCTGGATCCGGCCGTCGCGGACTGCGTGCGTGCGGCCCTGGAGGTGCTGCGCCGTGAGGGCGCGCAGGTGCGCGACGTGAGCCTGCCCAATCTCCCGCTCTCGGTGCCCACCTACTACGTGGTGGCGCCGGCCGAATGCTCCTCCAACCTGGCGCGCTACGATGGCGTGCGTTTCGGACACCGCTGCGAGCAGCCCCGCGATTTGAAGGATCTGTACGTCCGCTCGCGCTCGGAAGGATTCGGCGCTGAGGTCAAGCGGCGCATCATGACCGGCACCTACGTGCTCTCGGCGGGCTACTACGACGCCTATTACCTCAAGGCCCAGCGGGTGCGCCAGCTCATCGTCGATGATTTCGCGCGCGCCTTTGGCGAAGTCGACGTGCTGGTTGGGCCGACCACGCCGACGGTGGCCTTCGAGCTCGGCGCCAAGACCGCCGATCCCGTGACCATGTACCTCAACGACATCTACACCATCGGTGCGAACCTCGCGGGCCTGCCGGCCATGTCGATTCCCTGCGGATTCGCCGACGCGCTGCCGGTCGGACTGCAGCTCATCGGCGCCCACTTCACCGAAGAACGGCTCCTGAACGTGGCTCATCGCTACCAGCGGGCGACAGACTGGCATCAGCGCGCGCCGGAAGGCTACCGCTGATGGCACCGTCCACCGACTGGGAGACCGTCATCGGGCTGGAGATCCACGCCCAGCTCGCCACGCGCTCGAAGATTTTCTCGGGATCAGCGACGGCGTATGGCGCGCCCCCCAACGCGCAGGCCGATCTCGTCGATCTGGGGTATCCCGGTGTGCTGCCGGTGCTGAACGCCGCGGCCGTGCGCATGGCGGTGCTGTTCGGCCTGGCCATCGGTGCGCGCATC
>DATFUG010000178.1:0-6901 GCA_035261025.1 Steroidobacteraceae bacterium
GGCGAGGCGGGGGCGAACGCCGAACAGGCGGAGGCGCTGAAAGGCGGCAAGATCCTCATCAAGGATGCCATCGCCGACATCACGCTGCAGCAGGTGCTGACGCGCGCCGAGGAGTTCGACGTCGTCGCCACGCTGAATCTGAACGGCGATTACCTGTCGGACGCCCTGGCGGCGCAGGTCGGCGGCATCGGCATCGCGCCCGGCGCCAATATCAACTACCTCACGGGCCATGCCGTCTTCGAAGCCACGCATGGCACCGCGCCCAAGTACGCCAACCTCGACCAGGTGAATCCGGGCTCGGTGATTCTCTCGGGTGAGATGATGCTGCGCTACCTCGGCTGGAGCGAAGCGGCCGACGCCATCATCAGGGCCATGGACCGGACCATCGGCCAGAAAGTGGTCACCTATGATTTCGCGCGCCTGATGGAAGGCGCCAAGAAAGTGAAATGCAGCGAATTCGCGGACGCCCTGATCAGGAATTTCTGAACAGGGCCGCACCGCGGCTATGATCGCCGCGCTCCTCAAGGGCATGGCGGTAGGCCTGGCCATCGCCGCACCGGTGGGCCCCATCGGCCTGCTGTGCATCCGCCGCACGCTCACTGACGGCCAGCGTTACGGACTGGCCTCCGGCCTGGGGGCTGCGACCGCCGATGCCTGCTACGGCGTGATCGCCGGATTTGGCCTGGCATTTGTGGCCGGATTTCTGGTGGCCCAGCAATTCTGGCTGACGCTCGGTGGCGGCGTGTTCCTGTGTTACCTCGGCGTCCGCACCGCGCTGGCGCGCCCGGCCTCACGGGCGGCCGGCGCTGACCCGGGCACGCTGCACAGCGCCTTTCTCTCGACTCTGCTGCTGACGCTGGCCAACCCGATGACGATCATGTCCTTCACGGCGGTGTTTGCCGGGCTCGGGTTGGGTACGCGGCCCGCCTACGCCACTGCGGCGGCATTGGTCGCCGGGATTTTCCTCGGTTCGGCGCTGTGGTGGCTGGTGCTGAGTACCGCCACCAGCCTGCTGCGCTCGCGCCTCAACTTGAACTGGCTGCGAGCCGTCAATTGGGTGTCGGCCGCCCTGCTGGTGGGCTTTGGTCTGCGCGCACTCGCGGTTCTTCCGCCCATGCCGTGACGGCGCAGCGCCGACAGGCACCCGTTTAAGCAGCGGCCGCGAGGGCCTGCGCCAGGTCGGCCAGCAGATCGGCGGTATCCTCCAGCCCGATCGACAGTCGCACCGTAGCGGGGCCAATGCCGGAGAGCTGCAGCTGCTCCGCGTTCAGGTCGCGCACTCCGATCAACTGCGGCGGCAGCACCAGCGAATCGGTGGCACCGAGGCTGGCCGCCATCGCGAACAGCTGCAGGGCCTCTGCAAAGTGCCGTCCCGCCTCCGCGCCACCGCGCAGCTCAAAACTCAGCACGCTGCCGAACTCGCTCATCTGGCTGCGCGCCAGCTCGTGGCGCGGGTGCGAGGCCAGCCCGGGATACTGGACCCGCAGGATCGCCGGATGGTTGAGCAGGAATTCAGCAATTCGCTGGGCGCTCCGCGACTGTTCGCGATAGCGGACGAAATAGGTCTTCAGTCCACGCTGCGCCAGGAAGGCGGCGTGCGGATCGAGCACTCCGCCGAGCAGCGTGAATTCGGGGCGCATCAGGCCGATCAGCTCCGCGCTGCCAATGACCGCGCCACCCATGACATCGCCGTGCCCGGCCGCGAACTTCGTCAGGCTGTGCAGGTACAGGTCGATGTCAAACTGGCCATGCTGGTGCGGCCCCGCAAAAGTATTGTCCAGCAGCGTGAGCGCGCCGTGCCGACGTGCCAGGGCGCTGATCGCCGCGAGATCGGCAATCTTGCTGACCGGGTTGGTCGGGCTCTCGAAGATCACGAGGCGCGTCGGTGTCGAGGCCAGCACCTGCCCGATACCCGCCAGGTCCTCGATCGACAGCAGCGTATGGCGGACCCCGAAGCGCGCCAGATTGCCCCTGATGAATTGGCGCGTCGGGCCGTAGCTCTCGATGAAGCAGAGCACATGATCGCCCTGCCGGGTGAGCGCAAACAGCGCCCCGTTGATCGCGGCGACACCGGACGCACAGACAATGCACTCTGCGCGCCCCTGCAGTTCGGCCAGCGTGAGCTCGAGCTGGCGGGTCGTGGGGTTCGAAGTGCGCAGGTAGTAGAAGCCCGGTCGCTCCCGGCGCTGGTACCGCACGGTCTCCGCGACCGTGTCGAATTCAAACTTGACCGTCTGGTAAATCGGCGCGACCACCGGGCGGTTGTCGGCGGGCACCGCCACCTCCGGCGGATGGTTGAGGCGCGTGCTCTTTTCCATCAGGCCATTGTACGCCGCCGCGCGGCCCAGTCAGTGAGGCGCCGGGCGCCCTCCACCAGCGTCTCATCGCGCTTGGCAAAGCACAGGCGCAGCAGCTTCATCGGAGGCGGATCCCGGTAAAACACCGACAGCGGAATGGAGGCCACGCCGGCCTCATCGATCAGCGTACCGACCAGCTCGACGTCCGGGCGCGCCGACAGGGCGCTGTAGTCGACCAGCTGGAAGTACGATCCGGCCGAGCGCAGCACCTGCAGGCCGCTGTGATCCAGGAGCGCGGTGAGCCGGTCCCGCTTGCCCTGGAAGAACGCGGGCAGGTCCGCCCCGCAGGCCGGGTGCTCGCGCAGGTACTCCGCGATCGCATGCTGCACCGGCGTCGTGATGGTAAAGGTGTTGAACTGATGCACCTTGCGCAGCTCGGCCGTGAGCGCCGCAGGCGCGACGGCATAGCCGACCCGCAGGCCCGTGGCATGCAGCGTCTTGCCGAAGGAGAAGACCGCGACGCTGCGCGCGCGCAGCTCCGGGTGCGCCAGCACGCTGGCGTGGCGCGCGCCGTCGAACACCATGTGCTCGTAGACCTCGTCGGCGAGCAACGTGCACTCGCGCCCGCGCAGGAGCCCCGCGAGCACGTCCAGGTCGGCGGCCGAGAGGCAGCTGCAGGCCGGATTGTGCGGGGAGTTGGTGATGACGAGCCGCGTGCGCGGCGACAGCGCCGCGCTGACCTGCTCCCAGTCGGGCCGGAACGCCGGCGGCAGGAGCGGCACATGCACGCAGCGCGCGCCGGCGAGGCGCACCGCCGGATCGTAGGAATCGTAGGCCGGATCGAAGACGATGACCTCATCGCCGGCCCCCGCCAGTGCCTGGATGGACGAGTAGATCGCTTCGGTGGCCCCGAGCGTGACGGTGATCTCCGCGCCCGGATCGGCGTGGACGCCATGGACTCGCAGGAGCTTGGCGGCAATCTGCTCGAGGAGCGCGGGCAGCCCGGGCATGGGAGCGTACTGGTTGTGTCCCGCCCGCATGGCCTCGTGCACGAGCTCGGCGAGGCGCTCGTCGATGGGGTAATCCGGAAATCCCTGACCCAGATTGATCGCGCCCGTTTCGGCCGCGCGGCGCGAGACCACGGCGAACACCGTGGTACCCACGTCCGGGAGCTTTTCCGCACCGCTCATTCGTTTGCGAGCTGCATCTCGCGCTGGCGGCGCTTTTCCTGCCGCTGCATCGCCAGCGCCGAAAACACCACGCCCGTGGCGACGATCAGCACCATCAACGTCGCCAAGGCGTTGACATCGGGGCTCACGCCCAGCCGCACCTTGGAGAAGATCACCATCGGCAAGGTGGTGGAACTCGGACCTGCAACGAACTGCGAGATCACCACGTCGTCCCAGGACAGCGTGAAGGCCAGCAGCCAGCCGGAGACGATCGCGGGCATGATCAGGGGCAGCGTCACGCGCCAGAACACCTTGGCCGGGCGCGCGCCCAGATCCATCGCCGCTTCCTCCAGCGAATCGTCAAAGTTGGCAAGGCGGGACTGCACGATGACCGTGACGTAGGACATCGAGAACGTGATATGCGCAATCGTGATGGTGGTGATGCCGCGCCCCGCCGGCCAACCGATGAGCTGCTCCATGGCGACAAACAGCAGCAGCATGGCAAGGCCGGTGATCACCTCGGGCATGACCAGGGGCGCGGTCGTCATGGCCGCCAGCAGCGTACGGCCGCGGAAACGCCCGAAACGCGCCAGCACCAGCCCGGCGATCGTGCCCAGAACCACGGAGGCGCAGGCATTCATCGTCGCTACCTTGATCGACAGCCACGCGGCTCCCATGATCTGTCGGTTCTGGAACAGCAGGCCGTACCACTTGAGAGTCGGTGAGTGCGGGCCGTCCCAGACCGTGACCAGCCGCGAGTTGTTGAGGGAGAAGAACATCATCGACAGGATCGGCACGTAGAGGAACGCAAACCCGAAGGCCAGCATGGTCGGCACGAAGAATTTGCGGCCGCCGATCATTTGTGTGCCAGCTCGCGGTTCTGGTAGCGCTGGAAGATCACGATCGGCACCACCAGCAGAATCAGCATGGCGATGGCCACGGCACTGGCCACCGGCCAGTCGCGGTTCGCGAAAAATTCATCCGAGAGCACGCGGCCGATCATGAGCTGGTCAGTGCGGCCCAGGAGCGAGGGAATCACGTATTCGCCCACTGCCGGAATGAACACCAGGAGCGAGCCGGCGACGATGCCCGGGACCGACAGCGGGAGCGTAATGCGCACGAAGGCCTTCCACGGGCGCGAACCCAGGTCGGCCGCGGCTTCCAGCAGCGTGCGATCGTGCTTCTCCAGGTTCGAGAACAGGGGCAGGATCATGAACGGCAGGTAGGAATAGACGATGCCGATGTAGACCGCAAAATCCGTCTGCATCATCGTAATCGGCTCGTGGATGATACCGAGCGACATGAGCACGTTGTTGATCACGCCGTTGTTCTTCAGCAGGCCGATCCAGGCATAGACGCGCAGCAGGAAGGAGGTCCAGAACGGCAGGATCACCAGCATCAGGAACAGGTTCCGCACCGTCGGCGTGGAACGCGCGATGCCGTAGGCCATCGGATAACCCAGCAGCAGGCACAGCAGCGTCGATACCGCGGCGACCTTGACCGAATAGAGGTACGAACTGATGTACAGGGTGTCCGTGAACAGGTAGTTGTAGTTGCCCAGATGGAGCCGCAGCGCGAGCACCTTGTCATCCACCCAGCTCCACAGCGGCTCGTACGGCGGGATCGCCAGCACCGACTGCGAGAAGGAAATGCCGAAGACGATGATGAACGGCACCAGAAAGAACAGCACCAGCCAGGTCATCGGCACCAGCGTCACCAGCGGCTTGCCGATCCAGTGGTCCCGGACATAGGCAGACCAGCGCGGCGGGCCGAAGCGCTGGAACAGCTGCCACAGCGGCGCCCAGGGCGAGGTCAGGCCGGAGCGCCGCGGAATCCGGCGCCGGAAGCTTGAGGAACGGTCAGCGCGCAGCGCCATATCAGCCCAAGCCGATCACCGGGCTCGAGGCGTCCCAGCTCAGGTAGACCGGCTCATCCCAGCTGAACTGCTCCTCGGGCTTGCGCGTGCGGTTGGCCTGCGTGACGCGCACTTCGCGCCCCGTATCGAGGCGCACCAGGAACACCGACATGTCCCCCATGTAGGCAATGTCGCGAATCACACCGTGCGCCCAGTTATCCGTGCCCGCCGGCCGCTCGCGGCCGAGCGTCAGTTTTTCCGGACGGATCGCCACCCAGCAGAGGGCCAGCGGCGGCGCGCTCAGGCCGTGATCGACGTACACCGGGGCGGGCAGTTCCTCGCAGCGCACCCGTACATGGTCGGGCTCATCCTCGGAAAGCTGGCCCTCGAATAGATTGACGGAGCCGATGAAGTCGGCCACGAAGCGCGTGGCGGGAAATTCGTAGATCTGGCGCGGCGTACCGACCTGGACGATCTCGCCGTGATTCATCACCCCGACCCGGGAGGCCAGCGTCATGGCTTCCTCCTGGTCGTGGGTCACGACCACGAAAGTCACGCCGAGCTTTTCCTGGATGCTGATCAGCTCGAACTGCGTGTGCTCGCGCAGTTTCCGGTCGAGCGCACCGAGCGGCTCGTCGAGCAGCAGGAGTTTGGGCCGCTTGACGAGCGAGCGCGCCAGCGCCACGCGCTGACGCTGGCCGCCCGAGAGCTGGTGCGGCTTGCGTTTTGCGTACTCGCCCAGCTTGACGATATCGAGTATTTCCGCCACGCGCCGGTTGATCTCCGGGCGCGCAATCTTCTCCTGTTCCAGGCCGAAGGCCACGTTGCCCGCCACCGTCATGTGCGGGAACAGCGCGTAGGACTGGAACATCATGTTCACCGGGCGTTCGTAAGGCGGGATATCCGCCATGTTCTGGCCGTCGATGAACAGGGCGCCCGAGCTCGGCGGCTCAAAGCCCGCCAGCATGCGCAGCAGCGTGGTCTTGCCGCAGCCCGAGCCGCCGAGCAGGCAGAAGATCTCGCCCTTGTAGACTCTCAGTGAAACGTTATTGACAGCGACGAAATTTCCAAAGCGCTTGGTGACATTCTCGACGCGGATATACGCCTCCACGTGCGGATCAAGCCATGGCTCCGGCGTCTTGGTGCGTTGTTCAGCCATATGCGTAACCCGCTGGCCGGCTCCGGCCGGTGGGCCCTGCTCCAGGTTTATTCAGCGACCGGATTTGAACTTGGTCCACATTCGGGTCAGCTGGCGCGTGTAGGTCTGCGAGCGCGGCAGGTCCGGCACGATGTGCTCCTTGGCCTCGGCGGACGGAAAGATGCCGCGATCATTGTAGACCAGTGGCTCGATCTGCGAATACGCGGCGGCATTGCTGACGGCATAGTGCATGGCGCTCGAGTTCCGCGCAGCAACTTCCGGGCGCAACAGGTAGTTGATAAACAGGTGCGCATTGCGCGGATGCGGAGCATCGGCGGGTATCGCCAGCATGTCGAAGAAGGCCACCGCGCCCTCCTTCGGGATGTTGTACTTGACGGTATTGCCCTTGGCCGCATCCTTGGCACGCGAAGCGGCCTGCAGC
>DATFUG010000179.1:0-3864 GCA_035261025.1 Steroidobacteraceae bacterium
CGGGTTGGAGAAAATTCCAGTAAAGTCCTGACCCGCGCCGCGATCACGCCGGAGAGGTGGCAGAGCGGTTGAATGCACCGGTCTTGAAAACCGGCAGTCCTTCACGGGACTCGTGAGTTCGAATCTCACCCTCTCCGCCAACCTCGACGAGACCGTGTTGGACCCAGACGCGCCGGTGGTGAACAGCTGGTATCGGGCAGCCCAATCAGATATTGGGCTGTCGTTTAGTGCGGTGCATTTAATAGGTCCGTTAGGACAACAACCTCTGCGGCGACCATTGATCGGAGTGTCGGTTCTACCTGAGGCGCCCACAGCGGCGAATGCAGACCCGGGAGGATCTTACCGCTGGCGAGGTCGGCCGGGTCGACGGCTCCGATGTGCATGAGGACGGTCTTTGCTCCAGCGCGCCCATATTGCGAGAAGTCCTCGGAACCCATCAGCGCTGGCATTTCGCGCACGCTGTCGGCACCCAGATCGCGACTCAACACTTCTGTCACGTGAGCAGTCAGCGCCGGATCGTTGTACACCGCGTCCGTACCCCCAGTGATCTTGATCGAGGGCATGGTAGGAGCATTCGCCGCCATCGCCTCCGCATCTAGCTGCCGCTTAATTGCAGCGAGGAGATGCTCGCGAACCTCTGGATCGAACGCGCGAACTGTCATCAGCATTTGCACTTGATCAGGAATGATGTTGCCCACCGTGCCGCCATGGATGGCACCAACTGTGATTACCGCCGGAGACAGCGGGTTCGTCTCGCGCGAGACAATTGTTTGGATCCCGAGCACGGAGCGCGCTGCTATTACAATTGGATCAACGGTTCTCTGGGGGAAGGCCCCATGGCCACCTCGCCCGAAGATTGTCACATCAACCGAGTCCGCGGAAGCGCGGAAAAACCCTGCGTGAACTCCCACTTGCCCGGATGGTAGGGTCGGCTCGTCGTGTATCCCGATTACAATCTCCGGCATCGGAAACCTTGAAAATAGACCGTCAGCCAGCATTGCGCTCGCCCCGCCGAGGATCTCCTCGGCCGGTTGCCCGACCAGCATTAGGGTACCGTGCCATCGGCCTCGGCGACCCGCCATAACGGTGGCAGTGCCGTACCAGCCCGCCATATGGAGGTCGTGTCCGCAGGCGTGCGCCATAGGCACCGTCACTCCGGCGTCGTTTCGCATCACCGCTTTACTTGCGAACGGGAGCCCCGTCTTTTCCTCCACAGGCAAAGCGTCGAGCTCCGTCCGCAGCATGATGACTGGACCGGGGCCATTGCGTAAGACAGCCACAATTCCCGTCTTACCAACCCCGGTTGTTACTTCATATCCCAGTGCTTTGAGTCGCGTCGCAAGGGTGTCTGCGGTTCTTACTTCGTGAAAGGCCAGCTCAGGGTGCTGGTGCAAGTCCCTGTAAAGCGCTTCGAGCCCAGGCTGAATCGTCGCCAACTCCGGCACGACCAGACTCACATCCTGGGTACTGTTTGCGGCCAGCGCAATGCTAGCGAACATCGCTGTCAAAGGAACAGCTGCGTAGAACTTTGTCATGTTGTCTTCCTGACGAACTAAGTTTGGTTGCCGGGCATTCCGGTCGGGCATTGTAGGCTTTGCGCTTGACGCCCTGCTTCGCTTCCGGCGATGCCGTGGCCTGGGCTCGAACGAGATTGTTCTGATTCCGTACGAATCGGCCGGAGCATGGGCCTTGAGTATTTGGCCGCGTGTTTCCTGATGCTCGACGCGTTGACAACTTTCGTCCGCTGAGTAGGTATGGAATTCCGGTTTGGGGGGTCAACTCTAGAGCGCAAGTGGCGGGTAAGGGCCGTGAGCTGCGTGTCTAGGGTGGATCGCCGGCAATGTTGAGGAACTAGGACCAGTCTGCCAAAAGCGGCCACCCCCGTGCCGAACACACGGCTTGACGCCTCCGGCACCCCAATGCGCCCGCCAAGTTGCACTAAAATTGCACTGACATGCGAAATGCAGGAAAACATGGGCTCAGGGTGCTGCTGAAACCACGAGGAATAATGGTGTTTACGCGCGAGTGCGTGCCACGGACGTGCGCGCCCTCAGACTTGAAAACCGGCAGTCCTTCACGGGACTCGTGAGTTCTAATCTCACCCTCTCCGCCAGCTCGACGGAATCTTGCCGGGACTGTCACTATGCCAGCGCTGGTATTGGACAACGCGTATGTCCGTTGTTGCTCGAGGGAGCCATTGACCAATCTTACTGGGACCTACAAGTCGGCGTCGCGAGGACTTCAGGGCCGGGTATCCCTTCACGGCGGGAATGAATTGACGGCAGAACCTTCTGCAATGTTCATCGGTGCATGTTCTCGTCCAGAAAGGCAAACACGTCGGGCTCCCAAATATTCACGCCAAGATTGAGAAAGTCGTGCCCGTCATCCGTGGTGTCACCGATCGGCGGATAGATCTTCAAGCGGTGCGGTTTGCCATTCAGCTCGCGGCGGGCGTCGAGTATCTTGCCTGACGAGAGGGAGTAGTCGTTTTCGGCGTGAATGAAGAATGCCGGTGCCGCGACGTGGTCGATGGCGGCCAGGAGCCGCGATCGCAACTCCGGAGAACGGTCAAAGCTATAGCCAGATCCGGAGAATATTACGACCGCTCGCAGATTCGGCTCACGCGCAGCCAAGAGCACCGTGAGCGAGCCTCCGAACGAGTGGCCGATCACGGCGACATCACGCGCATCAACGTAGGGTAGTGCTCGGAGAAAGTCGAGTGCGGACCGGGCGTCGGTCATCTCCCTGCCCTCCAGCAATCGCAATTGCAGCGCGTTGCGCGCTTGTTGGCCGTGTAATGCAGATTCGCTGTTCATCAGATCGACAGCGCTTACCCCCTGATCAGTGGAAAGCCCGACACCGCGTCTGAATAAGTACAGGAACACATAGCCATGGTGAGCGAAAACCGGGCCGAGCTTCCCGGCATTCCGCTCGTATGGTCCGAGGCGTTTGAGCTCTGCGGGGGTACGGCCGCTGCCATGATTCAGCAAGATCGCTGGGAATGGTCCACGGCCCTGCGGGCGCCAAAGCATCGCGTGCAGGGTAGCCGAACCACTGTGGACAACCACAGTTTCAGGCCCGCCAGCCGTCTGTCCCTGAGCCATTGCCAGCGTAATCGTCAGAGCGAAAGGCGCAAGGACGAACGCATATGGCTTTCTCATTCGGCACTCCTCATTCGCTGGATAGCACGGAAAAGCAAAGGTGGTCCAGTCCGCAATTGAACTACATGAACGGGAGTGTCTGGGGTGCCGTGTGATTTTGGCCGACCATAAACCGCGCAGTTGCGGTCTGTGTCGCGAACGTCGGCTGCAGGGCGTGCGCAGCTGGTCTGAGAGTGACTTAAACGGGCCGCGATCCGTTTGTTTTGCGTCGATGGCCGACAACGGAGGGAACTCAGGACCGATCAGCCGAAAATGGCCACTCCCGTGGCCGGTCAATGGGAGATTTCCAGTTGACGAATCCCGGCGCGGAATTCCACCGGTCAAGTTGCAGTCAAGTTGCACTCAGTGCTGAAACCCTGCCAATGCCAGCGAAAGGGCTGGCAAGTCCGAATTCGGGATCCAGGCG
Source organism: Steroidobacteraceae bacterium (assembly GCA_035261025.1). Taxonomy (GTDB): domain Bacteria; phylum Pseudomonadota; class Gammaproteobacteria; order Steroidobacterales; family Steroidobacteraceae; genus FEN-1191. The sequence continues at coordinate 3,568 of DATFUG010000179.1, forward strand.
TTTACGTGCGGGTGCCTTCGTCTAGGCGGGCGGACAGTGTCGCATCGTCCAAGTAGAGATCGCGCAAGTGCGCGATCAGTTCCGAATCCGCCTCGGGCAGCCTTGAGGGCGCCCAGGATCCCACCGGCATGGGTCCGCGCAGGATCAGTGGCACGTTCTGTCCAAGCGCCAGTCCTTCGACGCTGCGATCGGCGAGCGCTCCGAGCACACAATTCAACCGGCCACGCGGATCGCTTCCGGCGGCAGCAAGCTCGCCAGGACGGGCCCCAAAGCCGAAGCGGTTTGCGGCAATGGACG
>DATFUG010000180.1:0-3457 GCA_035261025.1 Steroidobacteraceae bacterium
CTAGAGAAGTATCGGCTGATTGGGCAGTTCGTTGCCATCGCCGCCGCGGGCCGGATACAGCCGTGCCAGGCGCTGCCCCACGCTGCGCACCGCCATGCAGCATGCGGCCGCGAGCTCGCCGCGCCCGCAGTGGGCCGCGATTTCGGCGCACAGGGAGGCCCACTCCGCCTCGGCTATGCGTTGCGCGATGGCGCGGTCGGCGATGATTTCCACGCTCCGGTCGGCCAGCAGGATGTAGATCAGCACCCCATTGTTGTGCTCGGTGTCCCACACGCCCAGTGAGGCGAACAGCTGCAGCGCCCGGGCGCGTGCCGGCAATCCCTGGTGCAGTTGCGACAGCGACAGGGAAGTCTCGATCACGACGCGGATCTCGCCCTCGTGCGCCTCCTCCGCCGCGCGGATCTCCGCCTCGATCTGCGCCAGCGCGGCGGGCGGCAATTGCCGCCGCGCCGGCTGCAGGCTCGCCAGCCAGTGACGCCAGACACGCTGCAGGAGCGTCACCATCGCCCCGAGGCGCCACCGCCGCCAAATCCGCCGCCACCGCCGCTGAATCCGCCGCCGCCACCGAAACCACCACCGCCCAGACCGCCGAATCCGCCGCCCCAACCACCGCGGCCTCCCGCGCTCCAGCCGTTCCCGCGCAGCCCGAAGATCAGCGACAGCACAAAGGCCAGCGTGCCGACCCCGAGTCCGATCAGCAGCAGCTGGCTGAAGAAATAGGCCACCACGGCCATGAGTCCGCCGGATGCTGCCGCTCCGCCGATGCGCCCGAAGATCGCACGCATGATGGCGCTCAGCACCATAAAGGCAATGAACAGCGCCGGGGCGTGGCGCAGGATGTTGCCCTTGCCCTGCCATTCCGTTTCCGGCGCCGGCAAGGGCTCGCCATCGATGACTTTCATGGCCTGCGCCAGGCCCGCATCGATGGCGGCGTAGTACTGGCCCTGCCTGAGCAAGGGCACCATGATCTCATCCTTGATGCGGTTGGCCGTCGCGTCGGTGAGCGCGCCCTCCAGGCCGTAGCCCACCTCGAAGCGCAGCGTCCGGTCGTCCTTCGCCAGCAGGAGCAACAGGCCATCGGAGGTCTTGGCACGCCCGAGCTTCCAGGCCTCCGCGACCCGGATCGAATATTGCTCGATTTCTTCCGGATGCGTGGTGGCCACCATCAGCACGGCCAGCTGCGCGCCTTTGCGAGCCTCGAAAGCCGTGAGCTTCTGCTCCAGGTCCGCCTGCTCGCCGGCCGACAGTGTTCCGGTCAGGTCGGTGACGCGCGCCTCAAGCCTGGGGATGGGTTGCAGCTCGCCTGCAGCCTGCACCGGAACGGCAAGCAGGCCGAGCAGGCCAAGCAGCAGCCCACGCATCAGCTCGGCCGTCTACTGCGTCGTCGACGGTGCGGCCGGCGCAGCGGCGCCGAAATCCACGGTCGGTGGCCTGGCGATCGCCGCCTCGTTCTCGACTGCAAAATTCGGCTTGAGCTGGTACTTGAAGATCATCGCGGTGAGGTTGCTCGGGAAGGAGCGGATCGTGACGTTGTACTCCTGCACCGAGTCGATATAGCGCTTGCGCGCCACGGTGATGCGGTTCTCCGTGCCCTCGAGCTGCGATTGCAGGTCGCGGAAATTCTGGTCAGACTTCAGCTGCGGATAGTTCTCGGTGACGGCGATCAGGCTCTTGAGGGCCGAGGTCAATTCGCCCTGCGCCGCCTGGAATTTCTTGAATGCGGCCTCATCGTTGATGAGTTCCGGCGTCGCCTGGATCGTGCCCACCTTGGCGCGCGCCTCGGTGACCCCGAGCAGCACGGATTTCTCCTGTGCGGCAAAGCCCTTCACGGTGTTGACGAGATTCGGCACCAGATCGGCACGCCGCTGATACTGGTTCACCACTTCGGACCACGCCGCCTTGACCGACTCATCCTGAGTCTGAATGCGGTTGTAGCCGCAGCCGCCCAGCAACGTCACCGCCGCCACGCACAGCACCACTCTGATCAATCGCATAACCCTCACTCCAGCTTTATAGGACGAAGAGGCCCACTTGGGGCTCACGATACCGACATTGGCCGATCCGCGCCATTCAGGCCGGCGCGGGGCCCCGGTTCAGCCGAGCGAGCGCAGCGGACGGCGTGCCAACAGCGGGTCGATTTTGGTCAGCAGCCAGTAGGCGGCGCTCGAGCGCAGCCGTTTCCACCAGTGGCGCCGCTTCTGCCAGCTGGTCGCCGTCACTTCACGGCTGTGGGCCAGCGCTTCGGCAAACAGCTCGCGCCCCTGCGCGGCCAGCTGCGGCCAGTGCAGGCGCAGCAGCACTTCGTAGTTGATGTTGAGACTGCGCCGATCGAGGTTGCAGGAGCCGATGTACACCGTGTCGTCCATGATGAAGAGCTTGCCGTGCAGGACCTGCGGCTGGTATTCGTGGATCCGCGCACCACCGGCGAGCATGCGGGCGTAGAGGTGTTCGGCCGCGTAGCGCGCCACTGGCACATCGCTCCGGCCCGCCAGGAGCAATTGGACGCGGCCGCCGGCTCCGGAAACGCGCTGCAGCGCGCGGCGCATGCGCCGCGGCGGCAGGAAATAGGCGGCCATGCAGTACACCTCGCGCGCTTGCGCGACATCCCTCCGCAGTGCCCGCCCGAGCTCACCGGCCGGCCAGCCCGGGCCGCTGTTGAGCAGCGAGATGGCCGAGCCCGCCGTCCTGGGCAGCACCCGCGCAGCCCGCCTGAATTCGCCAATCGCCGCAGCAGTCACGGGGGCCAGCGCATACATCGCCGCAAAGCTGGCCGCCAGGGCCGCCGCGATCGGCCCCTCAATCTGCAACGCCAGATCGCGCCAGCCGCGCCGGACGCCATCGCCCAGGTACTCGGGGCCGATATTGATGCCCCCGACGATCGCGCGCCGCTCGTCGCACACCAGGAGCTTGCGATGATCGCGGAAGGAAAGGCGCAGGCGCCGCGCGGGGCTGAAGACCCGCACTTCACCGCCCGCGGCAATGAAGGGCTCGAACAGCTCCGGGGCGAGACCCTCCGAGCCGAAGGCGTCGTACAGCACGCGCACGCGCAGGCCCCGCGCGCGGGCGCGCAGCAGGGCCGCCAGCAGGCTCAAGGCCGGCTCGCCCGCGCGCACCAGGTAGCTTTCCAGGCAGACGGACTCGCGCGCTCCATCGATGAGCGCGCTCATGGCGCCAAAGGCGTGGTCGCCGTCGGGCAGCCAGCAGGTGCGGTGCTCGCCGAGCACGCAGTGCGGTAATTCGATGGGAGCCACCAGCGACCGTTCAGGCCATTGAATTCATTAGCGGAGTGTAAACAGGCCGGGGGACAGGCAGGCATAAAAAATGCCCCGGCAAGCCGGGGCATTGAAAGAGCGGACTTACCAGAGGGAAGTAAAGTCCGCCAGGGGATGGGTTACTGCAGCCAGGACCAGTCGAGGATCCTGATCTCCTCGGCGTCCAGATCCATGCTGCCCGCCAG
>DATFUG010000181.1:0-2957 GCA_035261025.1 Steroidobacteraceae bacterium
GGCTGGTGCCGGAGATAGGAATCGAACCTACGACCTACGCATTACGAATGCGCCGCTCTACCAACTGAGCTACTCCGGCAGGCCGCGGAATTCTACCGGATCGGGCGCAGTCGGATCACCAGATCGAGGCCCGCGACTTCCATCCCGGCGGGCGGCTCCGGCAGGCGGCTGAACTGGACCTCCGGCAGCGCAACGTCGCTGAGGGCGCCGGTCCGCTCATCGTGAAAATGGTAGTGCGGCTCAACATTGGAATCGAACCAGCTGCGCGTGCCATCGACCGACAGGGGGCGCAGCAGCCCCCGCGCCGCGAATAGATTCAGCGTGTTGTAAACGGTGGCCTTGGCGACCACCAGCCCACGCTGCTGCAGGGCCTCGGCGATCTGATCGGCCGTCAGGTGCTGGGGAACCGCGAGCAGGAGCTCGGCGATCTGCAGCCGCTGTGCGGTGACGCGGATGCCACTGGCCTGCAGGCGGGCGCTGATCTCGGCGGCCGCGGAAGGCGGATTTTCGGCTTTCCTGTCCATACTGGCGACCGTTTTACCGCAGCGAGCGCGGCAACGCAAAAACGACGTTCTCGGGCCGGCCGTAGGATTCTGCCGGCGGCGCCCCACCCCACTCGCGCAGGCGCTCGACCACCTGCTGCACCAGCAGCTCCGGCGCTGAAGCGCCGGCCGTCACGCCGACCGTGTCGCGCCCCTCGAACCAGGCCCGCTGCAGGTCCGCTGCGCCGTCCACGAGATATCCGGGGACCCCGGCCCGGTCGGCGAGTTCACGCAGCCGGTTGGAATTGGAGCTGCTGCGCGAGCCGACCACCACCAGCACCTCGCAGTGCTCGAGCAGCTGCTTCACGGCATCCTGCCGGTTCTGGGTGGCGTAGCAGATGTCTTCCTTGCGCGGCGCCTGCAGGGCAGGGAAGCGCTCGCGCAGCGCTTCCACGATCGCGGCGGTGTCATCCACCGACAGCGTCGTTTGCGTGACGAAGGCGAGCTGCAGCGGATCGCGCACTTTAAGGCGCTGCACGTCGGCCACGCTTTCGCAGAGCAGGATGCGCCCGCCGTGCGAGGCATCGAACCGGCCCATCGTGCCCTCAACTTCCGGATGGCCCGCGTGCCCGATCAGCAACACGTCGCGCCCTTCGCGCGCAAAGCGGGCCACCTCCATGTGCACCTTCGTGACCAGGGGACAGGTGGCGTCGAAGACCCGCAGTCCCCGCCGCTGCGCTTCCTGCTCCACTGCGGTCGATACGCCGTGGGCCGAGAAAATGACGGTTGCCCCATCGGGCACCTCGTGCAATTCCTCGACGAACACGGCGCCCAGGGCGCGCAGGCGTTCGACCACGGTGCGATTGTGCACCACTTCGTGCCGCACATGGATTGGTGCGCCGAACAGTTCGATCGCGCGCTCCACGATTTCTATGGCGCGATCGACGCCGGCGCAGAAGCCTCTGGGGTTGGCGAGCAGGATGCGCATGTGCGAGGGGCCCTAGCCGCCCAGCGCGGTGGAGTGGCGCCGTGAGCCCAGGTAAATGTCGAGCAGCAGGCAGGCCGCACCGACCGTGATCGCCGAATCGGCGACATTGAAGGCGGGGAAATAGTGCTGCTGCCAGTGCACCTGCAGGAAATCAACCACGTAGCCGAGCCGCAGGCGATCGAGCACATTCCCGATCGCACCGCCCAGGATCAGCGCCAGACCCGCCGCCAGCAGATTGGCGTGTCGCTGCAGACTCCTGAGCCAGATGATGAGCGAGACACTCACGATCATGGCCAGGGCGCTGAAGGCCCAGCGTTGCCAGCCGGAGGCGCCTTCGAACAGGCTGAAGGCCGCGCCCCGGTTGTGAGCCCGCACCAGGTTGAACACGGGCAGGTAATAACGGGCCTCGAAAGGCAGCAGGGCCGCTTCAATCAGCCGCTTGCTCCATTGATCGAGGCCGATGATCGCCGCGGTCAGCACCAGCCAGCGCCACTGTCCCGTGCCCGTCGCGCCTGCAGCCATCGTCTCGGGTTTCATCAGGCGTAGCGGCGCGATTCGCCGGGCCCCGTCACATTGCCGACGCAGCGGGCACACAGCTCCGGATGCGCCGCCGCCCGACCCACATCCTCGCGGTGATGCCAGCAGCGCACGCACTTCACTGCCGCCGTGCGCTGCACGCTGATCCACACGCCGCCGCCGGGAACCAATGCCGCTTCGACGGCGCCTGCCGGCGCCGCCGTCACGCGATGCAGGCGCGCCTGCGAGGTGATCATCAGGAATCGAAGTTCATCGCCAAGTGCGTTAAGCCGTGGGTACTGGGCCTCGAGGCAGTAGACATCGAGTTCGGCCTCGAGGGGAGCACCGATCTCCCCGGCGACTCGCAGGCGCTCGAGCTCGCGTGACACGTCTGTGCGCAGCGCGATGAGGGCCGCCCAATCAATCGCCGCGCCCGCCCCGCCGCCGGCCGCCGGGAGTGCATGCCAGGTGCTGAGGAACACCGATTCCATCCGTGCGCCGGGCAACTCGCCCCAGATCTCCTCGGCCGTGAAGGACAGGATAGGCGCCAGCCAGCGCACCATGGCCTCGGCAATGTGCCACATCGCCGTTTGCGCCGAGCGCCGCGGCCGCCCGGCCGCGGGCGTGGTGTAGAGCCGATCCTTGATGATGTCGAGGTAATAGCCCCCGAGATCCACGACGCAGAAGTTGTGCACCTTCTGGTATATCAGGTGAAACTGGTAATCCTTGTAGGCGGCCTCGATCTCCCCCTGCAGATCGCGCGTGCGCTCGATCGCCCAGGCATCGAGCGCCACGAGTTCAGCGAAAGGCAACGCCTGCGAGGGATCGAAGCCGTGCAGATTGCCCAGCAGGAAGCGCACGGTGTTGCGCATGCGGCGATAGGAGTCGCTCATGCGCCGCAGGATCTCCTGCGACAGACTCATTTCATTCGAAAAATCGGTAGCCGCCACCCACAGGCGCAGGATGTCGGC
>DATFUG010000182.1:0-3182 GCA_035261025.1 Steroidobacteraceae bacterium
TCTCGGCTCGCAGTTCGCAGTATCGGACCAGGTGTTTCCGCGCCATCCGGACTCCGGTGTACTCGCCGTAAAACGCGTACAGGGAATCGAGATGCTGAAGGATGAACCCAGTGACTGACGCGCGCAAGAGTGGCGGCGCAATTTGCGCCGGATTAAGGAATGCATTGACATCGCGAAAAATCCATGGTGCGCCCAGCGCCGCGCGGCCGATCATCACCGCATCCGCGCCCGTGGCCGCGAGCACCGCGTGCGCCGCAGCAGGACTCGTGATATCGCCGTTGGCGATCACCGGAATGCGCACCGCCGCCTTCACTTCGCGAATCGTTGCGTATTCGGCGCTGCCGAGAAAGCGTTCGGCGCGCGTGCGGCCGTGCACCGCGATGGCCGCGATGCCCGATTGTTCGGCGAGCTGCGCAATGCGCGTGGCGTTGCGCCGGGCGGGATCGGGACCGGTGCGGATTTTCACCGTGACCGGCACCGTCACGGCCCGGACCAGTTTTTCAAAGATACGCGCGACCAGGTCTTCGTCGCCGAGGAGAGCCGAACCACAGAACCGGTTGCAGACTTTCTTCGCCGGGCAGCCCAGATTAAGGTCAATGATGTCCGCACCCTCGGCCACCTGCACGCGCGCGGCATCGGCGAGCTGCGCCGGGTCGGAACCGGCGAGCTGCACCGCCAGCGCCGCGCCTGCCGGGCGGCTGCGCGCCTGGGCCGCGGATCGGCGGATCGACTTGGGGCTCTGCCAGAGCGACTGATCGGCGCTGAGCATCTCCCCGCAGGTCAACGCCGCCCCGAAATGGCCGCACAGCTCGCGAAAGGGCGGATCCGTCACGCCCGCCATGGGCGCCAGCAGGACGCGCCCGGTAAGCGCATGGGGGCCGATCCGGAAGCTCATTTGCGGCTGCTGAGCACCGGCGTATCGCCGGCGCAACGCAGCCCGTCGGCGGCGGCGGGCACGCACACATCGAGTTCGAAGCTCGACACCTGCTGCGTGGGATCCATGACGCTGACTTCGGTATCGATGCGCTGCTCGCTGGCAATGAAGCGCTGGCCGTGCAGGGCCGGGGGCAGGTATTCCGCAGGCTGAAGGTCGCCGCGGCTGACGACGGTGCCATAGCGATCCAGCAGGCTGAGCCGCAGGAGCGGCAGGGCCTGGGCGTGCAGGCCGCGATTGGCGATGCTCAGGCGTACCTTCAGGGCGCGCGGGTCGGCCGTGTCGGTGCTGGCGCCCAGCTGGTGCACATCGTACGCGCCCAGATCCCAGTTGGGATGGAGCGACTCTCCGGCCGCCGCCGCGAGCCGCTCGAGTGGACTAAACCAGGCGCCGTAGGTGGCCAGGTCGTTGCGCCAGTGGTTGATCCCCTGTGCGGCCAGCAGCAGGACCAGCAGTACGATCGCGGCGATGCCCAGCCAGCTGGGGCGGGCCCGCGCCGGCAGCCAGTCCTCGTCCACGTATTCCTCTGTTTCGCCCGGCTCTTCTTCTTCTTCTGCTTCTGTTTCTTCTTCCGCCGGCCCGGTGTCGACCTGGGCCAGGTGGCCGGCACTGCGGGCGGCCTCGATCCGGCGCGACACATCGGCGAGTTCGATATCGACGGCTTCTTCTGCGACCTGCTCCTCGGTCTGGAGAATCGTGTCGCCCTCCAGCACGATGGTCTCGAAGGTGCCGGTACCGCGGAATTCCTCCACCTCCAGTTCATCGGCCCCGCGCGGCGCCGCTGCGGGTGCAGTGGGTGCGGGCCGTGCGGCAGGAGCGGGCCGTGCGGCCGGCGGCGGCGCTTCCTCCTCCGTCGGTAACCAGATCTCTTCCGGCGGCGGATCCGGCGCGAGCGGATTCGGCGGTGGGGGATTCTTCAGCAGGGGCCGTTGCGGCAGCGCGGGCGCCGGGGCGGTGGCACCGAGCGCCGACTCGTCGGTCAGGCCCAGCAGGGCGTTGAACACGTTCGCGCAGCGACCGCAGCGCACATAGCCCTGGCCGGCACGCAGGTCCGCGGCGGCGACTGCCAGTGCCAGGGCGCACTTAGGACAAACGGTGTACATGCTGCCTTCTGCTGCCAGCCAGGGCGACCCAGCCCTCCCTCGTCCCGCATGGTGCAATATCGAACCACGGTGCGTAAACAGCGGCGATGGCGTCCGCCTGGTCCGCGAGAACTCCGGCGAGCAGCACCTCGCCGCCGCTCTCCAGGCGAGCCGCGAACTCCTCCACCAGTGCGCACAGGGTGTTCGCGAGGATATTGGCGATCACGAGATCGGCCTTCTCCGGGAGGCTGTGCGCCTCATGGTGGACGCGCAGCCGTCCACCGACCCCGTTGGCGGCGGCATTTTCCGCCGTCGCCAGCAACGCCTGCGGGTCGATATCAAAGGCGTCAACCTGGGCCGCGCCGAGCAGCGCCGCGGCGATGCCCAGTATCCCGGATCCCGAGCCGTAGTCGATGACGCGGCGGCCGGAGCGCAGGTGCGCGTCGAGCCAATCCAGGCACAGTGCGGTGCTCGCATGCGTGCCGGTGCCAAAGGCCAGCCCCGGATCCAGCCTGACCACGATCGCATCGCTGGCGCCCACCTGTTCATGATGCGGGCAGACCCAAAGGCGCCGGCCAAAGCGCCGGGCGTGGAAATCCCGCAGCCATTCCCGCTCCCAGGCGCGATCGGCAAGCAGCTCGGCCTCGATCCGCCCGCTGTCCAGGCGCAACTCCCGCGCCAGGGCTTCGCTCAACGCCTGGCCATTGGCCTCGGCGGCGAACAGGGCCTGCAACCTCGTCCGCGGCCACAACCGCATCTCGCCGGGCGCCGGTTCCAGCACGTCTTCATCGCCCGAGTCGCTGTAGCTGAGCGCCAGCGCACCCAGGTTGAGGCAGGCACGTTCCGCATGCTGCGCATCCAGGTCACGCAGCTCGAAGCACAGGGCGAGGTACGGCACCGGGCTTCAGGCCTATCGCAGGCCGAGTCGCCGTTCCAGGTAGTGGATATCCAGGGCGCCCGCGTGAAAGGCTGAGTGCGCGAGGATTTCCTGATGCAAGGCCGTGTTGGTCTTGATGCCCTCGACTACGAGCTCTGCGAGCGCATTGCGCATCCGGGCGATCGCCGTATCGCGCGTGTCGCCGTGGGTGATGAGCTTGCCGATCATCGAATCGTAATACGGGGGCACGTGGTAACCGGAGTACACGTGGCTGTCGACGCGCACCCCG
>DATFUG010000183.1:0-4057 GCA_035261025.1 Steroidobacteraceae bacterium
CTCAGTCGGCCGGATATTCCGGCGCTGTGATCCTCGCATCGCTCGTGCGAGCACCGAATCAGCCGAGGACTACTGCCCTTGCAAGAAATGGCCTACATCACCCGCAGACCACTTGGTGCAAAGCCACATTGGAGTTCTTCGGCGTTCTTGATTCTCCACCACCTGGCAGGCCCGCGCTCCGTGAAAATCCGCGCTTACGCGCGTCTTCAACCATCGAATGCCAGGTTGTTGCTGCGCATCGCAGATCCGCCCGCTCCGCTTTCCTGCGCAAGGAGTGGAAGCGGCCCAACCTCACACGCGGAGAATGCCGATCCGCGCCTTAGCCGGAGCGGAAGCCGATACGTGCGTGAGTCCCATCGCAGAACGGCTTGTTGGCGCTGCCCCCGCAACGGCACAGCCGCGCCTGCACCACGCGGGCGACGACGCGCCCGGTGCCGCTAATGATTTCAAGATTGCCGCGCACCCTCAATGGCCCATCGCTCTCGGGGTCTATCGCCAGAGGACCGTCGCGTACCGGCAGCATTTCCGCCTGGCCGGTCGGCGGCTCGCCAGTCGCCGCGAATTGAACCTCGTGATGCGAGCCATCGCAATAGGGCTTGTTTTTCGAGGCCCCACACCGGCACAGGGTGGCGCGATATTGGGCAGCCTGGCCGTCAAGTCGAAGGTCCGCGCGTACCGCGTAGGGCCCGCCTTCACGAATGGTGATCAGATTCACCAGCGGCGCCTGCTCTTCCGGCTTCCCGTCCTTGCGCCGGTAGCGAATCGCGCCGGAAGGACACACGTGCGCAATCTCCACCAGGCGATCCGCGTCCATGGCGTCCGGATGAATCCACGGACCCGCCACGTTCGCGAGGAACACCTTCGGTCCCCAGGTGACGCAGTAGCGCGAGTGGATGCAGCGCTTGCCCTCGTACAGCAGGGTCAGCGCCTGGCCTTCGATTTCCTCCACCCCCTCGCGCACGGTGGGCACCGGCGGCGCGGCGGTGGCGGGCAGCGGCGGTGCCGGGGTTGCGCCGACCGGGCTCTCCGCGGGCGCGGCTTCGAAGCCGCGGGTCGCGCGTGCCGCGAGATCACTCAACACGCGCGCGGCTTTTGCGGCGCGAGCATCGCCGGGTGCGTCGAGCAGTCCGGCGGCTTCCGCAAGCTCGCGCATGCGCTCGACGAAAAATCGGCCGGCGCTTCGGCCGCGCGGGAGCGGGGCGGCATCGCGCAGCGCGACGAAAGACATGCCGGCGTTGCAGCCGGGATTGGAGGGGCCCGCTGGCAGACGCGCAGCGCGCTCACCATACATCGCCACAGCATGCATTAGCCCGATCGCCAGATCCAGCGCCAACGACTTCTCCGGCGAGGGCCGTGGCACCGCGTAGGTGTAGGCAATCAACCGCAGCATCAGCGCGTAGGCCGTGTTCGCGAGGTCCACGGTGGCCGCGGCGTCCTCGTCTTCGATCCAGACGCGGCCTGAGGGGCGCATCGGCGTGCGTTGCACCGGATTGGTGGCCGCGGGAAAAGCCGGCGTGAACTCCGGGTTGGCCCGCCGCAGCTCCGCCATTTCGACGCGGATTGCGATGAACTTCTGGTAGTGCGACCCGACCGCATCGAGCGGGGCCCCCTCGCCCTGCTCGACGATCGCGGTGAACGCGGCGAGCGCGGTCTTGGCACAGATGACCGGCCTGGCGCCGGCCAGGGCGACCTCGGCCGACGACAGCTGCAGCAGCGGATCGCCGCAGAAGGCCTCCGACTCTCCGACATCGGCCACGAATCGCGCCAGGCCCTCGCTGAGCGTCTGGTAAAACGCGCCGACGGTATCGTAGTCCACGCCCATTGGCATCAGGCGCGGCCTGCGCGTGCCACGCTTGAAGACGAACTCCGGAGTGAACCCCTCGCCATCGGGCTCCGGCGAACCCTGGGGGCGTTCCAGATGTATGAAATGTTGCAGCACGGCGTCGTTGAACGGCGCGAGCTTGACCACGACGCCGGCCGGCAGGCCGCCCGGATCCAGCGGAAAGTTGCCGCGACCAAAACGCGGCGAGCCTCCGAGCGCCGCGGTGATGTTCCAGACGGCAGTCAAATGCCCCATTTCATCGGTCGCGACATTGAGGATCGTTCGCCGCCAGCGTTCCACGGCCTCCGCTTCCGCGGCGGACAAACCCTCCGCGACGCCCGAGCGCAGGCTAAAGGCGGCGTAGAGATACGTGCACATGAGGTTGTGCTCGAGTTCCGCCGCTTCGTAAAGCGCGTGCAGCAATCGTTCGCGCGAGACGGTACGAACTTCAACGTCCATCGATCCGCTCCTCGGAATTCGAATTGGTCACTGCACCCGCGGTGGCGGCGGTGCAAAGCGTTGTATAAAGGCCCGTGATCCTAGAGATTACGCCGCACGGAGAATTGCCACAATACGTTCACCGAGCCTGAGCCCAGCCCGTGGCGACGGCCTCTCCCTGGACGAGTGAGTCTGCGCGGGCGTATCTTCCGTCGCAAGCCGATCCGCGGAATCGGGCCACCGCCGAAGAAGACCTAAAAGTATCCACACAAAGGACGAAACCAAAATGCCAGACTCCATCGGTTCACGGCTGATTGGTGCGGCCGTAGCCAGGACGGTTCGCGATCACTGGGCCCTGTTCGTGGCTGAGGGCATTGCGCTGGTTGTCCTCGGCTTGCTCGCCATTATCGTACCGACCGTCGCCACGCTCGCCGCGACCGCATTTTTTGGCTGGCTACTGATGATCAGCGGCGTTATCGGACTCGTCGCGACGATCCGCGCGCGTCATGCCCCTGGCTTCGGGTGGTCGTTGGCATCTGCAGTTATCGGCATTGCCGCAGGCGTGCTGCTGCTGGGCTGGCCGATTCAGGGATCGTTTTCATTGACGGCGATTCTGGTGGCCTTCCTGGCGATGGAGGGAGTCGCCTCGATCCTGTACGCCTTCGAGCATCGCAAGAGCGCGTCCGGGCGCTGGAATTGGATGCTCTCGAGCGGGATCATTGACCTGGTTTTGAGCGCGATCCTGTTTGCTGGACTACCCGGCACCGCGTTCTGGGCCCTCGGCCTGTTGATTGGGATCAATCTCCTGTTCGGCGGCTGGTGCCTGATCCTCATGGCGTTGCACGCTCGCGGGTCCAGCGCCGCAGCGGCTTAATCCCCGAGGTTACGGGCAGGCGTCAAACGTCTTCAAGGCCTGTCTCCCCGACGCGTGCTTTCGGTCCCATGGCCCGGCGCTGAGGTCTGCTGCTTCTCCGCGAAGCTTGGCCGCTGTAACGACTCCACGATCAATGCCAGTGCAAAAGCGAGCAGCGCCAGAACAATCAGCGGCGTGGCTGCAGCGGTTCGAAGCAATACGCGGAGCATCTCGTTCTCCTCCTACTATTGGACTGAGAAAAGCGACGCCGCGTCACGATCCCGGTGATTGAAGTGGCTGCCCCCTCGCCGCGCTGCTGCAAGCCGATGAATCTCTGCCTGAGCATCGCTCAGCGTCGCTTCGCGCGTGCCGTCGCCCCGGGCCAATCCCTCGGCATAGACGAATGTCACATCCGTCAGACCGAGCAGGGCCAGGAACTCGCGCACGTGCGGGGTCTGGCTGTCGCGCCCGGTGCCAGAATACTGTCCGCCGCGGGTTGAGAACACGTACGTCTTCTTTCCCTTGAGCAAGCCCTCCGGTCCCTTCTCCGTGTAGGTAAATGTGACGCCGGCGCGCGCGACCTGGTCGAACCAGGCCTTGAGCTGAGAGGGGATGCCAAAGTTGTACATCGGCACGCCGAGCACGACGACGTCGGCGGCGCGCAACTCGTCTATGAGACGGTCAGAATAATCGACTGCCGCCTGCTGGACCGGGGTGCGCTCACCGGGCTTGGCCAGAAAGGCCGCGAACCGCTCTCCATCCAGGTGCGGGAGGGGCTCCAGCGCGAGGTCACGCACGGTCACCCGGGCGTCCTGCTCGCGCGCGAGCTGCGCAACGAAGCTGTCGGCCAGACGCGTCGACTGGCCACCACTGGCGAAAATGCTGCTGTTGATCTGTAGAATATTCATGACCTGTATTGCTCCATGTTGAAATTGTTCCGTAGC
>DATFUG010000184.1:0-11808 GCA_035261025.1 Steroidobacteraceae bacterium
GCAATGGCGTGGCACTGCGAGCAGGGCAGTCCGGTTTGCTGCGCATAGCTGGGCAGCGCGTGTGCGGGCGCGGCGATCAGCCAGATTGCCAGCAGCGCGAGCAGCGTCAGTGTGCGCCGTAACGGCGGCGTCGCCCACGTCCCACGGACGCGAGCCTCAGACCGGGCTGGTTGACTCATTTCCCCATTCCCCTCTTCCCCGTAGTCGTCTTTAGCGGTCGGTAGCGTTAGCGAAGTTAGCAATAGCGTTAGTGCTTGGGGACGGGGGAAACAGTGCAATTGAGGAGGGGAAACACAGTAAAACGGTACTGTTAAGCCGGGAGGCAGGCCCTACGAACAAATGGGGCAGTAAGTACCCCGGATTTCCAGCAGGGTTCAACGGCGCAACAGAAAGAGGCCGATGGCACGGCTGACGGCCGTGGCAGGGTCTGCGGTCAGCCGCTGGCGGCGCCGCCACCTGGATAGGGCTGTGCGCCGAAGGCGGCACGATTCGGCCCGTCCTTCGACGGCGCGTCCTGCCTTCCTCTGTCGCGGCGCAGCAGCTCCCAGCGCAGCGGATTCGAGCGTCGTCCCTCACCGACAGGGTGCGGCCGAAGGCTATTTTCGACCAATATTCGCCGCATCGACCTTTCTCTGGCCGGTTGCCTTCATCGTATTTCGGGAGGGTGGAACATGAAAGGAATATGGATCGCACTGACGGCGCTCGTTGTGCTTGCGGCCTGCGGGGGCAGCAGCAATTCCAATACCACCAGCAGTGGCATGCAGAACGTGGCCACCCTGGGAACGATTACCGCTTTTGGCAGCGTGTATGTGAATGGCGTGCGCTATGACGTGGGCACCGCCGTTCTGAGGAAAAATGGCCGTTCGGTCGCACAGTCGGGGCTCGCCGTGGGCGAGGTTGCGCTGGTGCAGGGTCACCAGAATCTGCAGACTGGCCAGGGCGATGCCTCCAGTGTCGAGGTTGAGGACAACGTCGTGGGCCCCATCGCCAGCATCGACACGATGGCTAATCGCCTCACGGTGCTCGGCCAGACGATCGACGTGACGGCCAGTACTTCATTTGGCGAGGGCATCGCTCCGGGAGATCTGACCGGCCTCGCGGTGGGCGACGCGATTGAAGTCAGTGGATTTACCGGCGCGGACGGCGCCATCGCCGCCACCCGTATCGCACGCGCCGATGCCGATGAGAAGCTGCAGGTGCTGGGTACGGTGGCCGGCCTGGACGCGACCGCCCACACCTTCATGATCAACGGGCTGACGGTGGATTACTCGACCGCCATGCTCAGCGGCTTCTCCGCCGGGCATCCGGCCGATGGCGACCTGGTGGTCGCGCGCGGCAGCGTGTTCGACGCGGTGGGCGTGAAGTTGACGGCCGATTCCCTGCAGCCCGCAGAAACTGATCTGCGCGAGATGGAGGACGGTGGGCATGCCGAGCGGGAGGGCCTGATCACGCGCTTCGCGTCCGCGACGGATTTTGACGTCGGCGATCTGCACGTCACCACCACCGCCGACACGCTCTTCGAGGGCGGTATGGCCTCTGATCTGGCGCTCAATGTACGCGTCGAGGTGCGCGGCATGTTCGACGCCAATGGGGTGTTGGTGGCCGACCGGATTGAGATCGATCACATCTCGGCCATCGAGCTGGAGGCGACCGTCACGGCGGTCGATGCACCAAACAATACGCTGACGCTTCTGGGTGTGACGGTGACCGTCGATGCGAACACGCGCTACGAAGACCAGAGCAGCGCGCAGGTTCAGCTCTTTACGCTGCAGAACGTGAATGTCGGTGACACGGTCGAAGTCCGCGGCTTCGAGAGCCCGGCCGGCAGTGGCGCGGTGCTGGCGAGCAAACTCGAACGCAAGCCACCCTCTACCGAAGTGGAGGTACGCGGCCCGTTCACGCCCACCACACCGCCGCAATTCATGATTCTAGGAATCACCATTGACGCCACCAACGCCAGCTTCGGCGACGTCGAAGACCAGGAAAGCGTGAATGCCACTGATTTCTACACGATGGCGGTCGGACAGATTGTCGCGGTGCGTGGCACCGCGACCGGCAGCATGGTCACCGCAACGGAAGTGCGGATCGACCACGACGAGGATCGGTAGTCAGCTCGAATGGCTGGCGCGGCCCTGCAAGGCTGCGCCGGCCGTCAGCTGGCATTGATGCATGCCGCGTGAGTTGCACCGCGCGGCTGCAGGCCGCCAGCGCCAATCCTCAGGGTACGAGGGAACGCGCGGGGCGTGCGACTCTAAATAATCACCCAGAAGAATCCGAACAGCGTGTTGTTGTCCGACGCGTTGCGTCCGGTGCCGTCGTAGTTGGTGCTCGCGCCATCGAACTTGGAATAGCCGGTGTATTGCAGTCCGAAGCGCAGGTTCAGCCACGGCCGGTACCGCGAATCGAGCTTCCCGAAGGGCACGTATTCGATCTGCAGCCGGTAGCCATTGCTTTCCGGCGTGGTATTGGGTGCGTACAAGGTGGCGTTGGCACTGCCCGACGTCGAGAATTCATTGACGGCGGCGACCCAGGTGCGCTTGTACGAGTAGCTGACGTCGACACTGAAAAACTGCAGGTCGTTGCTGATCGGGCTCAACGGATCCGGGGGGCCCGCAAGGCTTGCGGCCAGATTCTGCCGTTCATCGATATAGGACACGTTGGCCTGGACGCCGTGCGCGCCCATTCCGACGTATTGGTAGGTCGCGTCGAATCCGTAGTCCGTAAAGCGATCCTTCGCCGCCACGGTCGGATCCGGCTGAACGTCGGCCTGCATGCCAAAGGTCCCGAATGAATATTGGTGCGGACCCGAGTTCAGGTTGACGGCCGCCCGCCAGTAGGGGGAGAGGCCATTCAGGTTGGGATTGGAATCCGCGCCGGCGCCCAGATTGTCGAGCCAGTGGTTGGACAATCCGCGGTAACCGCCGGCCTCGAAATAGTAACGGTCGTTCACCATGACATAGGCCGTGGCGCCCAGCACGGTGCCGCCCAGTCCGCCGACGATGGGACCCGCGGCTGGCGCCGGAGCGAGCGCGGAGGAAATGTAGGGGAAGCCCCAGGCGGGCGTCGAATTCCACAGGTCCTGGACCGTGGGATTGTTGTTTACGCTCACGCCGGCCACCAGCGCGGTGCTGCCCACATTGAAGGTGCGCGCGTAGCGCAGATCGGTGTTGTCCCACGCCGTGCCATGGCCGATGCCGTCATACGTGATCTGCGAGAACACGCCCAGATGCTCCGTGATGCGGGTGGCGACGAACAGGCTGACCTGATCTACCGAGGTCTGCCCGTTGACGCCGAACTGCGGCGCGGGCGGCGTGGGCTGGTCGGCGCTGGTGTGCGTGTAGCCACCCTGCACCATCAGCGCGAGCGGGAACAGCGGCTTGGCATCGCCGAATACATAACCGTTGACCTTGAATTGCCGGCCGTATTCGGTCAGGGCGGGTCCATAGGCCGTGGTATGACACTGCTGGCAGGGCATCCCGGTCTGCTGCGCAAAGCTGGGCACCGCGTGCGCGGGCATGGTGGCGAGCAAGATTGCCAGCAGCGCGAGCCATGCCAATGCACGCCGCAGCGGCATCGCGGCCTCCCCATAGGCGCGCGTCTCAATCAATGCTGATTGACTCATTGTCGTGTTTCCCATTTCCCTGAATCGTATTGAGCATGTAGTAGCAGTGATCATGTTAGCAATAGCGTCCGCGTTTCGGGATGGGGGAAGTGAGCAGTGGGATGGGGGAAACACCGTAAAGTGAGCGCTGTTTCACACCAAGGCACGCTGTGCAAACACGGCGGGGCAGTGTGTGCCCCAAACCCAGTTCGCGGTTCAACGGGAGCGCCGCGGCGCAGCAGGCCGGATGGCCCAGAGCCTGCTGCGGCGCGTTTCCGCCGGGTTACTTCACCGTGCAGACGCTCACGTCGCCACTCTTGGTGTCCAGGTGCACCTTCCCGCCGCCTTTGCCACTGCGGAAGTTCAGCCGGCTGCCGGGCCCGTAGTGCTCCTCGGTGGGCTTCGGCCCAAAGCAGTTGCTGATACTGCCGCTGAAGCTCTGCACGTCGATATCGGCGTCGGGTTGCGCCGCGAACTTCACGTGCAGATCACCGCTGATCGATGAGGCATCGAACTGTCCGGACGGCGCGAGTGCGCTGCTCACCTTCACATCGCCCGAGACGCTCTCGATGCGCGCACTGGTCAGGCTGCCGAGCGTTAGCTCGGTATCGCCACTGACCGTCTTGACCTGCACGTCCCCGTCGGCGCCGCTCACGATCATGTCGCCGCTGATCGTCTTGATCCGCAGCGCGTGATCCTCGTGGGTGGTCATGCGCACATCGCCGCTGACGGTGTCGATCTGCAGGTTGCCGCTGGAAGTGCCACTGATATCGCCGCTCACCGTCTGCAGCTTCTGGTTGCCGTCGATCGCGCTGACGGCCAGATCGGCGCTCACCAGCGACACTTCCACGGAGCTGCCGTGTGGCACCTTGATCTTCAGGTGTGCCGAGCTGTCGCCCATCCAGCTGGTGCCTGAAGGCAGCACCACGCGCACCGTGGTGTGATTGCCGCCGCCGCTCACCTCGACGCGCTCGACCTTGTCGCCCATCGTGCCGCTGACGTCCACCAGCGGCTGGTTCCAGCCGGTGACTTCGACCGAGCCGGCGACGTTGATGATTTCGACGGTGCCGGTGGGATCGGCCGCCTGCTGGGCCGCGACCGGACGGGTGGCTGCGAAGGCCAGCGCGCCAAAGCCGGGCAGCAGCGCGAGGGCTGCCAGCAACGCCAGGCGCGTCGAGCGCGCATCGGAACTAAACGCTTTCATGATCAGGTTCTCCTCGTCAGCATGGGTTCGGTGGCCTGGGATACGTCGGTGTACAACTCAATTTCCTGCTGCCAGGTGCTGCGCAGCAGCTGCTGGAGCAGGGGACTGGCCGGATCGCGGCTGAGGGCGTCGCGGATGTCCGCGTTGGCCTTGCGGATGGTTTCCAGATCCGCCTGCACGCGTGCACGGGTCGCCGGAGCGAGCATCGCGAGGCGCTCCTCGTAGGTCTTCTCGAGCGCGGTGCGGGCGGAGATGAAGGCGGCATTGCGCGGGGATTCGAAACTCACCCTAGTCTGCTTCGCTGGTGTCGAGGCGGTGCCGTCCTGCGCGAGCAGGGCGCTCGCTCCCGGCTCGCGCAGGACCGAAAAGGACAACGCGGCCACCAGGCCGAGCAGGGCGAGGCTCGCGGCGAGCGCCACCGGCCAGCGGGGCCAGCGCGCCGGCCACGGCTCGGGCCACTCCCGCACCGCGCCCGGACCTGTGGCCTGCGCGATAGCGGGCCACAGATCGCGTGCCGGAGTCAGCACGCGCGGCAGACGCGCGAGCGCTTCATCCACGGATCCGAAAATCTCGCCGTTCATGCCGTCTCCAGGCCGATGCCCAGTTGTGTCGCCAGCAGCCGGCGCGCGCGGTGCAGCTGCGCCTTGCTAGTGCCGATGGCGATGCCGAGCATCGCCGCAGATTCCTCGTGGCTGTGCCCATAGATGCCGACGAGGACCAGCACATCCCGTGCACCGGGCGGCAGGCGCCTTAGGGCACGCTCCACGTCGATCGTGTCCGCGGCATCCCCGCCGTCCGTCAGCTGCAGCGCTTCCCCGT
This sequence comes from Steroidobacteraceae bacterium, assembly GCA_035261025.1. Classification (GTDB taxonomy): domain Bacteria; phylum Pseudomonadota; class Gammaproteobacteria; order Steroidobacterales; family Steroidobacteraceae; genus FEN-1191. The sequence continues at coordinate 5,625 of DATFUG010000184.1, forward strand.
CAAGCTCACCGGCGTCCCGCAGGGCATCGCCGCGCCCTCGGCGCCGCCGTGTGAGCACCGCGTTGACTGCGATGCGGTGCAGCCAGGTGGAAAACTGGCTGCGCCCCTCGAAGCCGGGCAGGGCGCGCCAGGCGGCAATGAAGCAGTCCTGGGTGCAGTCCTCCGCCAGCGCGGCCTGGCCGGTCAAGCGCAGGCACAGTCCATAGACCTGACCCACATGTGCCCGGTACAGGGCCTCAAAGTCTGCGCCGACCATGTGTACTTGGAGTGCGTTGCGGCGGGGATGGTTTAGATGGCGGCGCGATCGGAGCCGAGCGCGCACAGGGCGGACCCGGCGACCACGGCGCAGGCGCCCAGCACCATCAGGGCGCTGGGCGCCTCAGTCGCCGCATACGCGGGCAGCCAGGAGGGCGCAAGGATTCCACCCAGCAGGGTAAACAGGGGCGAGATGGTGACTGTGGCGCCGATCCGTGCCACTTCTCCGAGCTTCATGGCCTCGGCGTAGGCTCCGTAGGCAATGAGCGTGTTGAAGCAGCAGAACACGAGCGCCCAGGCCTGGGCGTGGCTCAGCGACTGGAGTCTGGCCGGATGCACCAGCGGGGTGAGGAGCAGTGCCCCTCCGATGTAGAGCAGCCACAGCGTCTGCGGTGAACTCAGTTCGCGCAGCAGGCGTTTTTGCGCCAGCCCGTAGCAGGCCCAGGTCAGCGCCCCGATCAGCAGCAGCAGCACGCCGAACCCTTCCCGCGCGCGGACGCCGAACAGCAGGGGCAGGCGCCGGTTAAAAAACAGCACCAGCCCAATGAGCAGTATTGCAAAGCCGAACCATTGCAGCCGGCTGAAGCGCTCGCCGAAGATGACAATGCCGCCGAACAGCAGGAACAGGCTCGCCAGCTGCGTGACCACCTGCGCCACGGCGGGCGAAGTGAAACTCATGCCGATAACGAACAACACGTAGTTGCTGGTCACGCCGATGATCGCCGTAAGAAGCAGCGCCGGGAGCGGTGCGGCCAGGCGCCATGGCCGGGGCAGAGCGCCGCGACGGCCCAGCAGTGCTCCGACGATCACGGCGGCGAACAGAAAGCGGCACCAGGTGATCGTGAAGGCGTCGAGCGCTGGCGTCAGCAGCCACAGGGCCAGCGGCAAGAGCCCCCAGAACAGCGCAGCCAGCAGCGCCAGTGCGAAGGCGAGCCGCGCGTGTTGAACCTGACTGCGCAGTGTCAGGCTCGGCGGCCGGCCGAACGGCGGCGGCTCATGGGCATCAGGTGCATGGCGGCCGTTATACACTGGTCCCGCCGCATTTTGCGATACGATACGGTCCAGAAGAATCCGTCGGGCCGCCAAGGAGCCGCAATGAAACTGATCACAGCTGTCATCAAGCCCTTCAAGCTGGATGAAGTGCGTTCAGCCCTGTCAGAACTCGGTATTTCAGGCATGACGGTCACCGAGGTCAAGGGATTTGGGCGCCAGCGCGGCCACACCGAGTTGTATCGCGGCGCTGAATACGTCGTCGACTTCGTCCCTAAGACGCGCATTGAGATCGGCGTTCGCTCCGAGCTCGTCGATCAGGTGGTGGACGCGATCGTGAAGGCGGCCAAGACCGGAAAAGTGGGCGACGGCAAAATCTTCGTCACCGGCATCGATCGTGTGGTGCGCATCCGTACCGGCGAGATGGACGACTCCGCGCTCTAGTTGTTGCCAGGCGGTGCCGGGGGCACGCGGCGATAGCGGGTCTGCAGCGAGATCCGGCCGAATTCTGGGGCATTGGCGTCGAAGCTGACGCGCAGCAGGCCGCTCGCAGCCTCCACTTCGTAGCGCCAGCTGCGGGTGGAATTATTGGTGTAACGGGCGCGGATGACAAAGGCCCGCTGGTCCCAGCCGCAGTCGACAATCGCCGCGCCGCTGCTGTCGATGCGCGACACGTCCTGGCTGGGCAGGAAGCGCCGCGAGGGCTCGGCATCGGAGGTGAGCTCCAGCGCCTCGCCGTCGATGGCAATGGCCAGCGCGGCGGGTGGGCGCAACTCATCGCCCAGGCGCGTGCGGACTTTGTCGGGCTCTTCGGGCGGTATCATCAGGGGGTAGATACCGTCGCGCGTGGAATCGCCGCCGCCACCGGAGTCGCCGGAGCCGTCGCCACCGCGACGGCTGCCCGCCGCCCCTGCAGCGCCGTGGCGCGGCATCATGCGGCGGCGTTGTGTTTCGACCAGGGATTTCAGCTTGGCCTCAAAATCATCGCTGGCCGCGCGGTCCTGTCGCCATTGGCCCGCCAGCGCTGCGCCGAGAGGCGGCGGGTTCGTGGCCAGCGTCGCGCAGGCGCAGGCCAGCGTCGCGGCCAGGAGCACCACCGCGCTGCGGAACGAGCGACCGACGGGCGTGCGATCGCTCCCTGGACGGAACCAGCTGTGCATCCTTGGGAGGATTGACCGCGGCATTCCCGATTGGTTCGCCGCGTCTTTGGTGCCTGAGGCCACAGGTCAGTTGCCCTTGCCGGCCGGTGCGGGGCTGGGTGCCGTGACGACGAGCGCGCGCAGTTCGCGCAACTTGGCGCGTACGATCGCCGCGTTCTCGTTGCCCATGCGCAGCAGCAGCTTCTGGCCGGCAGAACGCGCCTCGAGTTCCGGGTCGGCATATTCCCAAAACACCTTCGGCCGCACGAGTGCCAGCGGACCGCCGGGCTGTGGCGTGGCGAGCAGATCGTCGATGGCGGCTACGAGGCGGTCGTTGAAATAGGCATGCGGGTAGCCCAGATCCTCATAGGCGCGCTGGAACAGCGGGTAAAAATGCTGGTAAAGCTTGCTGACCGCATGCATGTCGAGCGCGCGCAGAGCCGCAACCGCCGTGGCGTAGCGCGCCGCATTGTGATCGTCCAGGGTCGCCTGCTGCTCATCGCCGACCGCAAGAAACGGGCCCGGCGTGGCGTGCACGGGGCGTAGGTCCACGGCGAGGCGGGCACGCGGCAGATTGTCGACCGTGGCGACAATATGCCGGATCAGCGTCTCCGGTTGCAGCAGGGCGCGCAGCGCGTCGCCGCTTGGCAGCTGCTCAATGGCGCCGAGGAAGACCGGATCGCTGCTGTTCAGCGCGGGCAGGGCCGGGCCGCTGTCCGTGATGGTCGGGAGCGGATGGGCGACGGCGGGCTCCGCCTCGGGCGCAAGAGGTGCTGTGACCAGCGGCGGTGGCGTTGGCGTCGGCGCGAGGCGTGGCCACCAGTACCAGGTCGCGGCGCTGCCCAAGAGCACCACGGCGATCAACACGGGGATGGCCTTGCTGGACATGAGGGTCTCCTTAGTCAGCGCCCTGGTCAGGGCGTATGATTTCATTCCGCAGCGTAACTGACAAAACGGATTGGAGGCGCCATGACCAGCGAATCAAACGCGACCGGCGACTGGTCCGCGGCGCTACAGAAGGCCCAAGCCGACATGCTGCGCCAGTGGACCGAGATGAGCCAGGCCTGGGCGGCTACCGGATCGGCTGGGGCCGGCGCGCCGGCGGCGGCAGCCAACGCCAGTGCGCCGGAGGGCGGCCCCGAGAGCCTAGGGCGGGCCTTCCTGCAGCAATGCGAGGGCTATCTTGGAGTGTCCAGTTCGCTGTGGGAGCTGCTGAACCGTTCGGCGGGGACACCCGATCCGGAACAGCGTGCGCGGCATTTCAACGACGGTCTGGCCGGCCTGCAGCAGCAATTCGCCAGTTTGTGGGCCGTCCCGCCGCCGGGAGCCCCGCCGGCGATGGCCTTTGGCATGCCCGGCATGGGCGGCCTGCCCGGGATGGGCGGCATGCCCGGGATGGGCGGCATGCCCGGGATGGGAATACCGGGCGTGGGCGGCATACCGGGCATGGGAATGATGCCCGGCATGGGCGGCCTGCCCGGCATGGGCGGCGCGTTCAACATCCCCGCATTGGGGCCGACGCGCGAGCAGCAGGAATCCTGGCAGCGGCTGCTGCAGCTGGGCGCGCGCTGCGCACAGGCGCAGATGCAGCTGAGTGGCCAATGGAACGACATCATCGGCCGGGCCCTGCGCGAGCTCGGTGAGCGCCTGGCACCCCGTCTTAAGAGCGGGGCCCCGCCCGGCTCGATGAAGGAGATCTACGACCTGTGGGTTGAAGCCGCCGAGGGCGTCTATGCGCAGGCGGCGCGCGGGTCGGCCTTCGTGCAGGCGCAGGCGGAAGTGACGAACGCGCTGAGCCAGCTGCGCAGCGCGCAGCGGGAACTCGTGGAGGAATGGACCAAGCAGTTTGACCTGCCGACGCGTGCCGAACTCAACAGCGTCCATCAGCAGCTGCGCGAGCTGAAGGCGGCGCTTGCCGGCACGCGGAGCTGACTCATGCCGGGACCCGCAGAGCCATCGACACCGCTGCAGGAGCTGGGCGAACTCCCGGGCCGGATCGCGGCCACCTTTCAGTCCCTCCAGGCCGCGTCCACCGTGAGTTTCGGCGCCTCCGAAAAGGATGCAGTCTATCGCGAGGACAAGCTGACGCTGTATCACTACCGGCCGATCGCGGCGAGCGCCAACCTGCCGCCCGTGCTGATCGTCTACGCGCTGGTGAATCGCCCCTACATGATGGATCTGCAGCCCGATCGCTCGCTGATCCGCCGGCTGCTGGAGCTGGGGCTCGACCTGTACCTGATCGACTGGGGCTACCCCGACGGCGCCGACCGCTTTACCGACCTGAACGATTACATCAACGGCTATCTGCACCGCTGTCTGGGCGTGGTGCTGCGCGAGCACCGGCTCGAGTCGACCACGGTGCTGGGCGTGTGCCAGGGCGGCACCTTCAGCCTGTGCTACGCCGCGCTGCATCCGGAACGCGTGCGCAATCTCATCACCATGGTGACGCCGGTCGATTTCCAGACCAGCGATAACCTGCTGTCCAAATGGGTGCAGGGGATCGATGTCGAGGCCCTCGTCGCGGCGCACGGCATCGTTCCCGGCGAGGTGCTCAACGCCGCCTATGTGTCGCTGATGCCGTTTCGCCTGCTGCAGCAGAAGTACGTCAATCTCCTTGATGGCGGCGACCAGGCGCAGATCGACAACTTCATGCGCATGGAAAAATGGATCTTCGACAGCCCGGCCCAGGCGGGCGCCGCATTTGCGCAGTTCGCGCGCTGGTTTTTCCAGGAGAACCGCCTGCTCAAGGGCACGCTCGAGCTGGGCGGCCGGCGGGTGGACCTCAGGCAGCTGACCCAGCCACTGTTGAACATCTACGCCAAGCAGGACCATCTTGTCCCGCCCGCTGCGTCCACCGCGCTCGAGCCTCTCGTCGGCAGCCGGGATTACCTGGCGCTCGGCCTGGATGTCGGCCACATTGGCATGTACGTCAGCGGCCGCTCACAGCGCGAGTTGCCCCAGGCGATCGCATACTGGCTGCAAAGGCGTTGACCATGCTGGCACGGAACGAGGGCGGCGAGGCACAGCCCGGCAAGGCGCGGCTGCGCGAGCTGGACCTCGCCCATCACCTGCCCGCACAGCAGAACTACCGCCTGATGCAGACGCTCGGCGGGAGCCGCATCATCACGCGCGCGGAAGGCTGCTACATCTACGACGCCGACGGCGCTGCGCTGCTCGACGGCATGGCCGGGCTGTGGTGCGTGAATGTCGGCTACGGACGCGCCGAACTCGCCGAGGTGGCGCGCGCGCAGCTGCTGCAGCTGCCCTTCTACAACACCTTTTTTCGCACCGCGACGGCGCCCACGGTGATGCTGGCGGCAAAGATCGCCTCGATCACCGGCGGTGAACTGCAGCACGTGTTCTTCAGCAATTCGGGCTCCGAGGCCAACGACACGGCCTTCCGCCTGGTGCGCCACTACTGGGACCTGCGCGGCCAGCCGCAGCGCAAAGTGTTCATCAGCCGCTGGAACGCCTATCACGGCTCCACCGTCGCGGGGGTGAGTCTGGGTGGCATGAAGCTCATGCACGCACAGGGCGACCTGCCGATCCCGGGCATCGAGCATGTCATGCAGCCCTATCATTTCGGCGAAGGATTTGGCGAGAGCGAAGCCGCCTTCGCGGCGCGGGCGGCGGACGCGCTCGAGCAGCGCATCCTCAAGCTCGGGCCGGAGCGCGTGGCGGCCTTCATCGGCGAGCCGGTGCAGGGCGCCGGCGGCGTGATCATTCCGCCGGCCGGCTACTGGGAGCGGGTGGGCGCGATCTGCAGCAAGTACGGCGTGCTGCTGATCTGCGACGAGGTG